>JAUVSX010000447.1 GCA_030596915.1 Chloroflexota bacterium
CCACCCAAATATCTCAGCGTCTGTGAGTAGATGCAGCACCACGGCCTCGGTCGCATCCTCGCATTCGCGCACAACCCAGCCCTCAGCGGCCGATCCTTGTACAAACGTGAGCGGGCTGCTCGGAAGTGTCGTGAGTTCATTGAGGGGGGGAACGTAGGTATGCTGCTCACCCCATAACTCAGCAAGGCGCCGGGCCTGCTGGCTGGCAACGACCACCTGCTCACCCCTCTCTTGCACGCTCTGGAGGTGGTCCAGCACCGGCTTAAGCTGCCCCCCGAAACGTGGTCCTGGCACGAAGCTGTCGGACAGGTCGGAGGTTGTCTCACCAGCCCCGAAGTCCAGTCTCAGCACTGGCCGATCGGCAACTTGCTCCGACCAGTCTTCCCAGGTTGCGTAGGGAAGCGGATAGTTGGCCGGCAAGTGCTCGCCCTCCGCGGCTGCGGCTGCAAGATCAACCGCCTCCTTCTCCAGGGTTGCCCAGCCGTCAGCGAGTTCCCGGAGATCATCCACGACGATCAGGGCCTCACGCGGCAGGTAGTCCAGCAGCGTTGCGGGCAGGGTGTAGAAGTAAGGCAAGTAATACTCGACTCCGGGAAACGGCGCCGCAGCGATCAGGTTCCGATGATGCGATTCCAGTTCCTCCCGAACATCGGGACGAAGATCACCGGCCAGCAGATCGTCTAACTGTGCGGCTGCGCGGGGACCATGCTTCGGTAGCGCCTCGCGGGCGGGGATGACAATCACACTCTCGACCCGATCTTGCGATCGCTGGGTTGTGGGGTCAAAGCGTCGAATGGACTCAACCTGGTTGCCAAAGAGTTCCAGGCGGACGGCCAGGGGGGTGGCCGGTGGGAAAACGTCGAGAATCCCGCCGCGGTGGCTGAACTGACCCTGTTTCTCGACCACGGAGACGGGCTCGTAGCCGAGTCCGGCCCAATGGCTGACGATGCGCTCCAACTCGAGCACTTGTCCGACCCGGTACTGCCGTACCGCGAGGCGGTACTGCTGTAGGGGAATCGTTCGCTGCATCAGCGCCCGAACGGAGGTGACCACGACGGGTGTGCGGAACGGATCGACCGTGTCGGCGATGAAGTCCGGGGCGAGGTCGCATCGGGCGAACAGCTCAGCGATGACACTCAGCCGGCCGGACGTGACCTCTTCGGTCCAAGGAACGCGCTCGTAGAATAGGGCAAGGGGTTCAGGGAAACGAACCACGTCCACCGGATTGGAGACCCAGTCCTGCAAGGACTGCGCCAGATCCTTGGCCCTCTCAACTCTGCCGGCAACTACCAGCAGCGGTCGATTGAGGTCGGCGGTGAGCGCCGCAAGAACCGGCGCGCGTGCAGCTCGTAGCAGACCCAAGGCAGCGGGAGTCTCGCCGCCTTCCAGATCCTGCCGCAGCGTGCGGTAGCCCCCCACTCTATTGAACCAAGCCAACAACCCCGAGAGGTTCATCTTCGCCCCAAGTCACAGGGCCCCGACCGCGTGAACCAGCGGGGCCCCTTCCCTTCAGTTGAACGCATTCATCGCCGCGTCCAATCCCTCACTCAACCAGAGCTCGATAGCCGCTACCGCCCGCACCAACACATCCGCCACGACGCGCTCATCGTCATCTGAGAAGTCCTGCAGGACATACGCGGCAGGGTCCATCTTCCCGGGCGGGCGGTCGATGCCGATCCGAAGCCGCGGGAAGCTGCTGAGCCCACCCAGGTGGTGGATTATGGATCTGACGCCCTTATGCCCACCGCTGCCCCCTGAGGGCCGCAACCGAATTGTACCCAGCGCCAGATCGAGGTCGTCATAGACGACGAGCAGGCGACGTGGGGGCACTCGAAAGAAGCGTGCCAGAGGCGCAATTGCTCGACCGCTCTCATTCATGTACGTAAGCGCATGAGCCACGATGACCCTCTGGTTGCCGATGCTCCCCAAACCATAGAGAACCCGCTTCCGCCGCCTGTCAAGGTCGAGATGATGGATATCTGCCAGCCCACGGACACACCGAATACCCACATTGTGCCGGTTCCCGACGTATCGGGGACCGGGATTGCCCAGCCCGGCGATGAGATAGCGCCCTGAGGATTCGGGTGAGCCGTTTCCGGAAGGCATGCAGGAGGTGGCGTACACGTGACGTCGCGTGTCACACAACAGGGAGGGCCAGCGACTGCGCTGGGAGCCGGTCAAAGAGCACGTGGATCCCTGGTCCGGCGCAGGACGTAGCGCACAACTGCCTTGAGCAGGAGATACAGACCCCAAAGCACCAACAGAAGGATCGCGATGCCCCCGCCGGTGCAGAACGCTTCGCGAAGCTCGTCGACTCCAAGCGGCAGGCGCAACCCTTCCTCGGTCTCAGGCGTGGCCAAGTATGTCTCCTCCACGGCAACCCCGCCGATGACTGTCGGCGTAGGTCTCGGCGTCGGGGTGGCAGGTTGCTCGATGGTGACCGGTGTAGGCGTCGGACCGGCCTCAGCAGTGGGCAATGGCTCCGGCGTGGGGGTCTCGACTTCCGGCGTGGGCACGAACTGCGCGTTGTTGACAGTCAGGTACTCCACGAAGAACAGATACGGACTCGCGCTATCGTCCTGCCCCCAGACGGCGAGCGCCATCACGTAGGGTCCATCAGGGATTGTGGTTGTGTCCCAACTGGCGAGCACGTCGTTCTCTATCTGCGTACCCTGGACGATGGCGAAATCGACCCATTGCGTGTCGCCCGTAACCGTCGACCCAGCAGCATAACGAAGCTGATAGAAGTTCAGGTTGGGGTGACTGGCAATCCCGACAACATCCACCACGCCGCCCAGCGTCGCGCCGTTGGTTGGGTTGGTGATGACCGCACGAGCTTGGAGATGTGGCGCAGCCTGACCTGGCGCGCTCCACGCCAGCAGGATCAGTGCCGACACCATCACCGCGACCAGTGTGCGCCTGCGCATAGAACTCCCTCGGCTTGAGCTCGGCCGAAACACCCGCATCGAGCTTCGCCCCGTCAGAACGGGGTTCGCCCCGTCAGAACCGGGGTGGAAGTGGCCTCGGCAGCGCCCGGCAGCGAGCACTCAAATGCCTCTTCTGGATGCCACCCTTGGCGGCTATCCATCAGGTGCTCGCTAATCGCGTAGTCTAGCACACTAGAAACGGAATGACAAGAACAAGTGGTCTGCCGGTTGACCAGCCACAGATCATCTGCTATACTCTGCGAGGCACGGAGCAGTAGCGCGCAACCCGGAGGCTGTCGAGGTGTTGTTATGACTGGAGCGCGGCCGTCCGCCCGCGACAGGTGGTGTGGATGGGCGGCGTAACTCCCGATGATTCTACCCTGATCGCGCTCGCGAAGGAGGAGCCGGAAGTCTTCGGCACCCTCTACGAGCGGTACGTCGGGAACATATACAACTACATATACTACCGTACCGGGAACCACCACGATGCGGAGGACCTGACGGCGCGTACATTCCATCGGGCAA
>JAUVSX010000011.1 GCA_030596915.1 Chloroflexota bacterium
CACCGCGCCGCTGACGGGGATCCGAAGCGGTGCTGGTGTGGGGCGGGACACCGATGTGGGGGTCGGCTCGGGCGTGGAGATGGTGATGGGTGCGCTGCGCGCCGGCGTGTTCGATCCGCAAGCCACGGCCAGGATGCCGACAATGAGAAGGCTCAACGCGAGGTGCACGGCCTTGCTGCTCGTCCGCGCCGCGCCCTGCCTCATCGCCAGCCTCCTCGATCGACTGCGGGTAGTCTCCTACAGGTCCGCCCGCAGCACCTCCAGCATCAGGCACACGGCGTTCTCTACGTCACGCTCATCGACCATTTCAGAGGGCGTGTGGACGTACCGGCACGGGATCGAAAGGCAGCCCGATGGCACGCCCGAGCGCACGACTTGCATCGCCATCGCGTCCGTCGTGCCTCGCGCCAGCACCTCAAGCTGGTAGGGGATGCCCGCATCCTTTGCCCGCTGCACCATCACGTCTTTCACTGCCCGATGGGCGATCATGCCGGAATCCATCACCTTGACCGCGGGGCCCTTCCCCAGCGCCACCGCCATCGGGTAGCTCTCCGGCGTGTCCCCGTTCCCGGTCACATCAACCGCGATGGCCACGTCTGGGTCGATGCCGTAGGCCGAGGTGCCTGCACCAAACAGACCGACCTCCTCTTGGACGGTAAACACGAAGTAGAGGTCGTGCGGTGTGCTCTCCAGGCGACGCAACGTCTCTATCAGCACTGCACACCCGATGCGATCATCCATCGCCTTCGCGATCAGGCGTGTGCCCTGGATGTCGAGGGGCCGGACGAACACGGCAGAATCACCGACGGCGACGGGACAGTCCTCCCGGCTCGTCGCTCCCACGTCAAGGTACAGCTCATCAAGGGTTGGGATCTTGGTGGCGTTGGCGCGCTTCTGCTCCACGCCGACGACGCCCACGGTTCCATTGGAGAATGCCACCCGATCCCCCACGGTGTTGAGCGAGTAGACACCGCCGATACGCGTGAAACGAGCGAAACCCTTTTCGTCGACGTAGCTCACCATGATGCCAATCTCGTCCATATGGGCGGCCAAGACGACGCGCTTGCCCCCATCGCCGCCGTGCTTGCGCGCGACCAGGCTCCCCAGCGGATCGACCCTGATCTCGTCGGCGAGGTCCTCGACCTCAGCGCGGATCACGGCCCGGATCTCGTCCTCGACGCCCGATGGGCCGTATGTCTCCACCAGCTCGCGAATCAGTTCTCTCATCACTCCCTCCTCAATGTGCGCTGCGTCAGGCGAGAGAGTGACTCGCGCATCAGACGCACGGTGTTGTCGAAATCATCCAGGCTGAGCAGCGCAGCCGGACTGTGAATGTAGCGGCAAGGCACGGCTACCGTCACCGAAGGCACACCCCCGCGCGATCTGTGAATGGCCCCCGCATCGGTCCCGCCGATGCCCGGGCGCTTGATCTGGTAGGGTATTCCGAGATCCTCAGCAGTACCGATGAGCAGCTCCACGAGCCGGCGGTCGGCGACGAACGAGCGGTCCATCACGGTAATTGCCGGGCCCCCTCCCATCTCGGTCGTCGGGCTGGCATCCTTGTCCTTCGGTATGTCATCGCAGATGGTGCCCTCGAGCGCGCAGCCGCAGTCAGGCGCGATCTTGAAGGCCGCCACCCGCGCGCCGCGCAGGCCGACTTCCTCCTGCACCGTGAACACCGCGTGCAGGTCGCAGGGGAGCCGTTCGCCGCGCAGCAACTCGACCAGGACGGCGCAGCCGGCCCGGTCATCGAAGGCCTTGCCACTCACGGTGGGGCCAAACTCGCGGTACGTGGTGCCGAAGGTGGCGCACGTCCCCAGGGGGGCCAGCCCCCGCGCCTCATCCTTGTTCTTGGCGCCGATGTCGATCACGAGGCTGTCCAGCTTCGGCACCTTCTTATATTCGTCGCCCTTAAGAAGGTGAACGGGCTTGATCCCGATGACCCCCGGGATCCCCTCCGGCCCAACTCGCAGGACTTTGCCAGGCAGCAGCCGCGCGTCGATCCCCCCAACCTGGCTCACGCGCAGGAAGCCGTCAGAGTCGTGGCCCACAACCATCAACCCGATCTCGTCCATATGGGCGGCCACCATCGCACGAACCGGCTCAGGTCCCGTGCCGCGCTTCAGCGCCAGGACGTTTCCTAGCGTATCAACCTCGACTTCGTCCACGTGCCCCCGTATGGCGTCCAGGATGACGGCTCGCACGGGGCCTTCCTGCCCAGATACGCCGATCGCTTCCGATAGCTCCTTCAGTATCATTGTCTATCTACTCACTCTCTTCGCTTTCCGGCCAGGCGATGCTTTCCAGGAAGTCGGCCTCCAGGCTGGCCACGAAAGCCGCCAGTAGCCGGCCGGCCCGCTCCACGTCCTGAGCCGCCAGCATCTCCACCGGCTGGTGCATGTATCGTGTCGGGATCCCGATCAGCGCCGTCGGCACCCCCTCCCGAGAGACCTGGATTGCCCAGGCGTCAGTGCCACTTCGCCCCGGAACCGGCTCGATATGGTACGGAATCTCCTGGGCGTCGGCCACGCTCTTGAGATGGTCCACGAGCGCCGGATGAAGGTTGGGGCCTACAGCGATCGTTGGCCCCTCGCCGAGCGGGAAGACTTCCGTATCGCGAAGCCCGGGCTGGTTGCCAAAGGTCACATCCAGCGCAATCGCCAGGTCCGGGGCAATGCCATAGGCCGAGGTCGTGGCCCCTTTCAGGCCCGTCTCCTCCTGAGTCGTGGCAACGGCGTAAACATCCCAGACGTGATTAACCTTGGCCAGCTTCTCCAAAGCCAGCGTCACCGCGGCCACGCAAGCGCGATCGTCCAACGCCTTGCCTGCGACGCGCCGGTTCTTCAGCTCGGCCATCTCACACCGTATCGAGATCAGGTCGCCCACCGTGACCAGTTGCTCGACTTGATCTGCCGGCAGACCCACGTCAACGAAGAGCTTGTCCCAAGGCACGGTCTTCTGCCGCTCGTCACTGGGAATCACGTGCGGAGGGCGTGTGGCCACAATGCCAGGCAGGTCCCGCTCGGCGTGGACCACTACCTCCAGGCCCAGCACGGCGCGCGGATCCGCCCCTGCAACGCCTGCAATGTGCAGAAAGCCCTTCTCGAGGCCAGATACCATCAGCCCGACCTCGTCCATATGGGCCGCCAGCATCACCTTGGGCCGAGGCTCCGGGCCAGTACCACGCTTAAGCCCAATCAGGCTACCCAGCCCGCCCACACGCATCTCGTCGACGAGCGGTGTCCAGGTCTCAGAGACGACACCGCGAACCGGCTCCTCATAGCCGGCGAGCCCGTCAGCCTCTGATAGTTGCTTCAACAGGAGAATCACTTCCACGAGGAACTCCTTCCGTGTTTGCGTTCGACGTCGCTCACGAGCCCTGAGTCGGGGTAATGACCACGGTCAGAGTGAGCGTAGGCGTCACCCCGATCTCAGTTGCCGTGGGCGTGAACGTTGGGGTGGCTGTCTCGGTTGGCGTCTCCGTTGGCGTCTCGATCGGTATCGGAGTGAGCGTAGCAGTGGGCGTAATCGTCTGCGTCGGTGTCGGGCTGAACGTAGCCGTCGCCGTAGGGGTGGCCGTCGGCGTCGGAGTGCCTGTGGGCGTCGTTGTGCCCGTAGCGCTTGGGATGAGCGTGGGCGTCATCGTGGGAGGGAACCATTGAGTAGGGGTCGGGAGCAACGTATCGGTCGGCTCCCGTGCCTCAAGCGTGGGCGAGGCCGTCGGCCACGCCGTCAACGTAGGCGGCAACGTCGGCGTCGGCGCCTGAGTCCGCTGCCGGAAGACGAGCATCGAGAGACCAATGCAATAACACGGAAGTGTCAGGAGGATGATGCCAGCCAACACCCAATGAATAGATTGCCATTCCCTTATGCTACGCATCAATGCCCCGGCTCGAGTCGGCAGGCTCCCTGGCCCAGTCGGCCTGTGGCTGCGCGGGATTATAACCCAGGCAGCGGGCGCCGACAAATGGGTCGAGCCCGAAAACTCAATGACCGGGCGCCGGGGCCGCGCAGACGATGGTCTGCCCTGTTGCTCTACGCTGCGCCACGGCGTCATGTCCCGTGTGCTGAGGTTCAACGCGCCCTGCCAGCCCGCCGGCGCCGGCGGAGCCCCACGACGACTGCGGTCGATCCCGCCACGAGCGCGGCCGCAGCCGCAGCGATCCAGACAGTCCCCGCGGTGCGCCGCTGCGGCTGAGGCTCGGGACTTAGCGTGGGCGTCGGCAGCGGTATGGCCGTGGGCGCAGGCGTGTTCGTTGGGCCAGGTGTCCGCGTTGGTGTGGCACTGGGGAGCTCCGTCGCAGTCGCTTCAGGCGTGGGCGTAGGCGTACGGGTCCACGTCGGGTAGTGCGTGGGGGTTGCCCTGCGCGTAGGGAATGGGATGCGGGTACTGGTTTGCCGCGTTGGGCTAGCAGTGGATTGGGGGGAACCGGACGTGTCCGCCGCGGCAGGCCGCGTGGGAGAGGCGGCTGGCGGAGGCGCGTCAGAGCCGGAGGGGGCATCCTCGACCAGCATAGTGGGCGGGCCACCCAACACGCACCCCTCAGAGCAGTCGGCGCCGCCAAGCTGGATGACGTAGTACCCGCCCTGCGGATAGATGTACCGAGCGGAGCCCCACACATCCACAGCCAACGCTCGCGTCGACCGCGCCGGAATCTCGGCTAGCTGACCCTCAGGCGTACGCGCCCACACGACCGTCGTGGTACGTGACCCACGATCGATCACAACCACAGCCACGTTGTCGCGGCGCTCAAAGCTGCCACCTCGGAAGCCAGAGAGATGCGTCGCCGCGGTTCGGTAGGCAGTAAATGCAGGGCGTCGGGACCCGTCCGCTCGAACCAGTCCGAACGGCTCAGGATCGGCAGCCTGGTCTGTCTCGGTATCGATCATCTTGTAGACCGCGATGCGGCTCGCCCCGGCCGCAATCTGCAGGCTGAAGGCCTGGACCATAAAGATCGCCTGCTGCTCAAGCGAGACCCGCGAGAGATATGCGTTCGTCTCGGTGATCCAGAGCGGCTTATGCACACCCTTGCCGTGCAGCATGCGTACGTAGTGGGCCGTGATATCGTAGATCTTCTCCGGCTCGTGATAGAGATTCAGCGAAGCGATGTCGAAGTAGTAGCTGTTGGCCGCCGCGCCAGGGTCGGCGACAAGCGTGTCGAGGAACCGGTTGAACCAGTCGGGGTCGTGGTAGTGCGATATCGCAGCCAGATGGACCACAGCATTGGGGTTCGTTCCTTTGGACACGAAGTAGGCCACGCGCAGGAGCTGAAGGAAATCGGGGATCGACCCGGGCCAGGTCGCATCTGGCGATCCCTGCGGTATCTCGGGCTCGTTCCACACGACCCAATGGTCGACGCGCCCCGCGTAACGGCTGACGATGGTGCGGACGAAGTTGGCCCACAGGTTCCCCGGGTCATCAATAGGAAGGTGGAGTCCCTGGGGCAAGCCAGTTCCAGGGTCGATGGCCCAAGCCGGCATCGTGATCAGCAGGCCAACGACCTGCCTC
Organism: Chloroflexota bacterium; assembly: GCA_030596915.1. GTDB lineage: Bacteria > Chloroflexota > Anaerolineae > B4-G1 > B4-G1 > JAUVSX01. The sequence continues at coordinate 5,510 of JAUVSX010000011.1, forward strand.
CCTTGAGCCAACTCACCCGCGAGGGCGCGATCCGACAGGGGCAAGACGTTCCATTCGTCGGGACCATTCGGCTGGATCCTGCTCCACTCGAAGGTGACGCGCTCCCACCCCGCGCCCAGGCTGTTCGCGGCAGCCGGCGCCGCGTAAGCTTCGACGACACCGAAACGGTGGTCGGGGATGCCGGCCGCCCCCGCGGTGAGAGGCTGCGAGCTGAGGACCGCGACGGCCAGGAGCGCTACGATCAGGAAGATGGAAGTGTGCTTTGTCCGCACGAGTATGGTCTCCGGTATCCAACCGGTCAAGCGCAGCGCGCCGCCGCAAAGACGCACGCGCAAGGGTCTGGCGGCGCGCCCCCTGTCTGGTCTGACGGGCGCCGGTCCGCCGGCGCGCCCCTTTCTGGTGTGACGGGCGCCGGTCCGCCGGCGCGCCCCTTTCTGGTGCGACGGGCGCCGGCGCGCATCTTAGCACGGCCACTTGCCGTGTCAAGCGAACCCCGTGCTCTGTTTCCGGAAAGGTGGGGGCAGATTCAGTCTCCAGCACCACTACGCACCCTCGGGGCCAAGGTGCGCTGGGGAAGGGTCACGCGAAGCGGGTTGCGGGGGTGTGTCCCAGTCTTGGGAGGGCGACTGGGTGCATTCCAGAGACTGCGCGACGCCGGGTCACTGCGTGGCGCACGTTTTCCGGGCCGCACTGAGTATTGGCCCAATGACTGAAATGCACCCATTTGCGGCGTATGCTTGCTCAAAAAGCCTCCGCATGCTAGAATCATGGTCACTGTTGCCAGTGGGCCCGCTTTGTCAGTGGGAGTATCCCGGAGGCGCGGCAGGTGTAGCCGGCGGCCTTGAGCCGCTCTATTTGTGTCTGCCTTGCTCAAGCAGCACACCAAGCGGGGAACACGAGCACACGGTGCCACGCACGGTGCCAGGAGAGTAGATGGATAATCCGATTTCGGAAGTTGACAACTCTGTGGCTGAGGATCAGCCCACCGAGAGTGAGAGTAGACCCGAGGCGATTCCAGGAGTGCTCCCAGGACTATCGCCAGAGCCATCCTCCGAAACATCCGCGGAGGCATCGCCAGAAACGCCGACGGCACGGTTGTCAGATCCACCGGCGGAGGCAGCCGCCCCAGCTTCCTCGACGCCATTCGTAGAACAGTCTGCCGAGTCATCGTCTGCCAAAGCATCGCCTGTCAAAGCATCGTCGACCTTCGGGGACCGCCTATCAGCCACGCTCTCGCAGGGCGGCGCAAAGGTGGGCATCATCCTACTGGCGGCCCTGGGCTTCGCGCTGATCCTCGCAGCTCTGTTCCTGCCCCCTCTTTCGCTCCTGGATCGACTGGGCATCCTCGGGTACGAGTCCCTAACTGCTGAGAGCCACCGGGTGACGCACCCCGATGGGTTAGCGTTGAGCGTCGACCCTGCGACCGCCACAGGAACCTTGCGGGTACGCGTCGAAGCAGTACCTCGCCTAGATTTCCTGGAAGGATCGGCGGGGTCGGCACTGCGCGCCGCGGTTGAGCCGGAGGCGCTGCCCGCCCACCTGACAGTTAAGAGCCCATACTACGAGCTGCGCGCACGGGGCGTGACGGCGCAACCCGTGATGATCGACGTAATGGTGCCGAACGATGCAGAGCCCTGGCAGACGCTTGACCTTTACACCTGGAATGGCGAGACGTGGGAATGGGTCGGAAGTGAGCTGCACACCGAGGAGACAGGGAACGAGTTCATTCGCGCGGTTGTGACCGAGCTGCCCTCCTCAATCGTCGTGATGCAGGCGGGGCCAGTCGCGCCGACAGTGGCCACCTACTTCGAGCCGGGCGATGGCCCGGTCTCGGCGGTCGCTGGCGTCATCGGCGAGGTGAACCCGACCGGCCTGCTCCTGGGGACTCTGGGCGGGTTCGCAGGTGAGATGGCGAACCCGGGGCAGCCGGGCGAGGGAGGGACGGTAGACGTCGTGCCCACTCTGCGCAACTGGGCGCCCGGCGCGGATGCCAATCGTGGTCTTCTGTACGATCTGCTGGCACTGCCCAAGGTTCAGCAGGATCACGTCGCAGCCGTCGCGCAGCTTTGCACCGAGAGTGGCTTTTCCGGGGTAGAGGTGGACTATCGCGGCGCCCTGCCCAAGGAACGCGATGCTTACACGACCTTCATCAACGCGCTCGCAGAAGCCCTACATGCCAACGGCTTGCGCCTCACCATCGTCCTCAGACCGGAGGGGGCCGCCGATGGCACGTGGGATGAGGGCAGCTATGACTGGACCGCCATTGGCGCCGTCGTCGACGCGGTCAAGGTGCCGTTCCCCGTGGATCCTGCCGCGTACACGATGGGGGGAGAAGCGGAGCAACTACTCGACTGGATCACGGCACGCGTCTCTCGACACAAGCTGCATATGCTCGTCTCTTCCCTAAGCGCAGTACAGCAGGGAGACGCTGTTTCGCCTATCTCCCTCGAGCAGGCGCTGGTTCCTTTCGGGCAGGTCACGGCCCTCCAGGAGGTCGCTGCCGCTGAGACCGGCAGCCAGTTGGAATTCGGCCTTTCGGGCAGCCTGCTAAGTATCACGCCGGTGGAGTCCGCTGGCACGTATCGCCTCGAGTACGAGGATGAAGACGGTGGCTTCCGCACCGTCTTCCTGGGCACCCGGGATAGCCTCGCGTCCAAGCTTCGCCTCGCACAGAGCTACCACCTTGGTGGCGTTGCGATCGCCGATCTGCTGGACCCTGGCAACGCCGAAGGCATCGCCGATGCTCTCGCGGAGTTCCGCACCTCCGGGGCCTCGCCTGGTGATGAGGGTCTAGGCATCCTTTGGACCGTGACTGGTGGCGGTACGACGGTGGACCAGACCCTGACACCGCTCACGGAGCCATCCTACAGATGGATGGTTCTTGCGACCGAGGGAACCTATGACGTCGCAGCTTCCATCGCCGGCTTCGAGCGCGGGTCCGTATCCGTGGCTGTCGGCTCGGCCGGGGTGGCAACTGACACGCTTGTCACGAGGCCCACATCGGAGGTGACGAAGACTGGGGACATCACGGCGACGGACAAGACGGTAACCGATACCGTCGAGGTGGCCGCGTGCCTGAATGCGGCCTACGTGGCCGATGTGAGCATTCCCGACAACACCCAGATGGACGAGGAGGAGGAGTTCGAGAAGACCTGGCGGGTGCGGAACAGCGGCACGTGTGCGTGGCCCGAGGACACCTCCATCACCTTCGTTGGTGGCACGCAGATGGACGCCGAGGTGACGGCCGCAGTGGGTGCACTCGAGCCTGGGGAGCAGACCGACATCACCGTGGCGATGAAGGCGCCAGCCGATGCGGGGCGGCACACCGGCATCTGGCAGTTGAGCGTTGGCGGGAGTCCGTTCGGGACCCAGCTCACCGTCGTGATCCAGGCCGGGGAACAGGCTGCTGGGGCTGGACCGATTACACCAGTCAGCGGAGGGTCCTTCGAGCTGGGCGGACACGTCCGCGACACGGGCCTGCCCCACGCCGACCGTATGCACTATTCTGGGATGAACTGGACCAAGGTGCAGGTGCACGTCGGTCAGGATGCCTCTGGCCTCGTCGCCGCGGCGCACTCGAGGGGCTTCAAGATCCAGCTCAGTGCCCTGGGCTCCCCCGGCATGGTGACTCAGGCGGGGTTTGAGAACAACTACGCCAATTGGGTGGCCAGTATGGCGGCAACCGGAGCGGACGCAATCGAGGTGTGGAACGAGCCCAACATCGATCGGGAGTGGCAGATTGGCCACATCAGCCCCGAGGCCTACACGAGGCTGCTGTGCGCCTCGTACAGCGCGATCAAAGCCGCCAACGCTGGCACGGCGGTTATCAGCGCCGCCCCGGCCCCGACGGGATGGTTCGGCGGCTGCGGGCCCAACGGGTGCGACGACGCGCCGTGGCTGGTGGGGATGCGCAACGCCGGTGCGGTCAACTGCATGGACTACATCGGCGCCCACCACAACGCGGGCGCGACATCGCCATCTGCGACCAGCGGTCACCCGGCCGACAGCGGGGGGGGCCATCACTCCTGGTACTTCCTCCCGCAGACCCGGATGTACTACAACACGTTCGGCGGAGCTCGCAAGCTGTTCTATACGGAGATGGGCTACGCCTCGCAGGAAGGCGTGCCCGGGTTCAGTGATCAGTTTTCGTGGGCTCGGGGAACAAACAACGCCCAGCAGGCTCAATGGCTCGCTGAAGCGGTCAGCCTGAGCGTCAACACCGGGATGGTGCGCTGTATCATCGTCTGGAACATCGATTTCGTACGCTACGGTACCGACCCGCAGGATGGATTCGCGATCATCCGCCCAGGCGGGAGTTGCCCTGCTTGCGATTCCCTGCACGCCGTGCTGGGAACACGTTAGCACTCGTCGTGAGTTGGCCTGCCAGCCTCTCTAGCTGCTGGCAGCGGATGAGGGCCGGGTGAAGCACATCGTTCCCGCAGGACAGGGGCTCGGCCTAAGGCCGAGCCCTTTGCCTATAGGAGATCACAATGCCGAGAAACTCTTACAGTAGTCGTCGGAGACTTGGAGGGAACCGCCTCCTCATCGCCATTGCCGCCTGGCTCGTACTCGTCGTCGCTGGCGCGGCGTGCACCTGGTACGGCTGGTTCCGCCCATCCCCCGATGCCGCCCAGCCCGTTTCCGAGGACACGCCGGCCGCTGCTCTCCCCGCGGCTACGGAGGAGAGTGCTGTCCTTGAGACTGAGGCCCAGCCCCAGTCCGAGCCGACCCCAACCGGGGCCACCCCAGCCGCAACCGTGTACGCAGAGCTTCCGACGCTACCGCCGGAGGCGGAGGTGTTCGGGTATGGCATCGCCATCAACGGCACTGGGGGTGGCGATATCCGCTACTGGATGGGGCAGGTCGAGAGCCTTGGCATGGGCTGGGTCAAACAACAGGTGGCCTGGTCCAACTTTGAAGGCGAGCCTGGCAAGATGGACTGGAGCGGGTTTGACGCGATCGTCGACGCTGCCAACGAGCGTGGCATCAAGGTGCTGTTCAGCGTCGCGAAGGCGCCGGATTGGTCGCGGACATACTACGACGAGAACGCCGACGATGCGCCGCCAGACGACCTCGCCGATTTCGCTGACTTCCTCGGACGGCTCGTGGACCGCTACCAGGGGCGCATCCACGCCATCGAGGTATGGAACGAACAGAACCTCGACCGTGAGTGGGACACTGCCGAGGGCGTCAACGCCACGCGGTACGTGGAGATGCTGCGCCTGGCATACCAGGCGATCAAGGCTCGCGACCCGAACATCATCGTGATCAGCGGGGCGCTCTCAAACCTCGGTTATGTTGCCTCCGATCCCGACAACGTGGATCGCATCATCGTGATGGATGACTTCGAATACCTGGAGCAGATGATCGCCGAGGGCTTCCTGGACTACTGCGACTGTGTCGGCGCGCATCACAACGGGTTCAACCTGCCGCCGCATATCGAATGGGATGAGGGCTACAACGATCCGACAGCGACATTCCGCGGCCCCTTTGATAACCCCGATCATAGCTGGTCCTTCAAGTCGACCCTCACGGGCTACCACGATCTCATCGAAGCCGCAGGGAGCGACAAACCGCTCTGCGTGACGGAGTTCGGATGGGCTTCTGCCGAAGGCTTTGATGGTTACCCGCCCGGATTCGAGTTCGCTCTGGACAACACGCTCGCGGAGCAAGCGGAATGGGATGTGCAGGCGTTCCAGTTGCTCCACGAATGGGGGTTCGTGCGCCTGGCTGTCCTGTGGAACCTGAACTACTCGCAACTGGGATGGGGGCCGGAGGATCCAAACGCGCCGTACGCGCTTCTGGACTTCAGCGGAGTCGCTCGGCCGGCCTACGGCGCCGTCGGTGCGATGGACAAACCCTAGGAAAGACCCCGCCATAAGATGGGCTTGCACAACCCACGCAGGTGGCGTCGCCCGGCGTCCCTAGTGCTCGTCAAGGTCGCGGCCGTCGCGATTCTGTTCGGCGTGCTTGGGTCTGGCTGCGGCATCTCGGGACCCGGGCCTGGGCCGACACCCTCTGCAACTCCGGCGCCGCCCACGCCAACGTCGTGGGCCCGCGGACGCCTGCCGTCGCCAGGGTATGGACTGGAGGCCTATCTTTGGTGGGATGAGCAGGCAGCCAGACGTGATCTCGACCTGGTCAAGGATGCGGGGTTCGGATGGGTCAAGCAGCACGTAGGCTGGCGGGACGTCGAGGGGCCGGCAAAGGGTCATTTCGACTGGTACTTCACCGACCGCATAGTCGCGGATGCGGAGAAGCTCGGGCTGAACGTGATCTTCCGACTCGACAGCGAACCGGTCTGGGCCATACCACCCGAGGGAACGTCTTCCAGCAACGGCCCGCCTGAGAACCCTCAGGATTTCGGCGACTTCTGCCACGCGCTCGCAGACCGGTATCGGGGGCGGGTGCAGGCCTACCAGGTATGGAATGAGCCGAATCTCTCCCGTGAGTGGGGAGGGCACACGCCCGATCCGGTTCGCTATGTGGATCTGCTCCGCGCTTGCTACGTCGGTATCAAGACGGCGGATCCGAACGCGCTGGTCATCTCGGCTGGGCTTTCGCCCACTGGCAACGGTCCGCCGGTGGCAATGCCCGACGGCGAATACCTGGCGGCTATGTACGAAGCGGGTGCTGCGCCCTACTTCGATCTGCTGGGTGTCCACGCCCCCGGCTTCCTCTACCCACCCGAAACGTCCCCCGATGAGGTCGCCGCCAACCACGACGGGCACCGCTTCTTCTGCTTTCGGCACGTCGAGGATCTGCGCGACATCATGGTCCAGTACGGCGACGGCGACAAGCAGGTCGCCGTACTGGAGATGGGCTGGACCATCGACCCCGTCCACCCAGACTACGCCTGGTTCGCCGTCACGCCCGAGCAACAGGCTGATTACCTGGTAAGAGCCTTTCGCTACGCGAGGGACAATTGGACTCCGTGGATAGGCCCGATGGTTGTGATCTCCATCGCCGATCCCTCGTGGACGGAGGAAGACGAGCAGTACTGGTGGGCTATAACCGAACCGGGTTGGCCCGAGGCCCATTTGCGCCCCGCCTACTTCGCGCTTCGGGACATGGAGAAGTAGAGCCCGCGAGTCGGACCGCGCCTCACTTTCTGCGACCGTGAACCCCGCTACCCGATCCTCAGCGGGTGACATCTGGATAGCCGATTGCCGCCATTCGGCCTGTACGACGTGGCCATGCCTTGCTTGGCGTGGGCGGCGCTGACTGGACGAGCGGGGCGAGGGCGCGTATAGTAGAGCAATGGCGCACCCACTCCACGACCGGGTGAGGACGCCCTAGACGACCGCGGTGAGGGATTGGCGTGTTGACGATTGATGGCTCCTACGGCGAGGGCGGCGGACAGGTACTGCGCACATCGCTGACACTCGCCTCCCTCACGGCGACGCCTGTGCGCATTGAGCGCATCCGCGCTGGACGGCGCGTGCCGGGACTGCGGCCACAGCATCTGACGGCCGTGCGGGCGGCCGCCGCCATCTGCGATGCCCAACTGACCGGGGACCAGATTGGCTCACAGACCGTGGCTTTCCGCCCGGGCGGCCCTCCCCGTCCTGGCGCGTACGTCTTTGACGTGGCGCGGGCCGCCCGGGGTGGCAGCGCTGGCTCCGTCGGTCTCGTCTTGCAGACCGTGCTGCTGCCCCTCGCCCTGGCCGGCGAACAATCGATGCTGACTATCCGAGGCGGGACCCACGTGCCGTGGGCGCCGTCAGTCTCCTACCTGGAGAATGCCTACGCGCCCGCTTTGACCCGGATGGGCGCAGGTTGCGAGCTGCGTCTGGCTCGATGGGGATTCTATCCCGCGGGAGGAGGTGAGGTCCAGGTCAACGTCCGCCGATGTGCACGCCCCCTCCGGCCAATCGTGATAGTCGAACGGGGAGAGCTCGCGGAGGTATACGGTACCGCGGTGGCAATGAATCTGCCGTCGCACATACCACAGCGGATGAGCGTCCGTGCGCGCAAGGTCTTGTCGCAGGCGGGGGTACAGGCCCGCATCGAGCCCCTCCGGGTGCGGGGGGCCGGACCGGGAGCAGGCATCTTCCTTATTGGCCGCTACGAGCACATCGTCGCCAGCTTCACCGCCTACGGCCAGAAGGGCTTGCCGTCTGAGCAGGTCGCCGACGCCGCCTGCACGGCGTTCTTGACCCACCACAACACGGGGGCGCCGGTCGATCCATTTCTCGCCGACCAGTTGGTGGTTCCTATGGCCCTGGCGAGGGGAAAGTCTGAACTCGTCACCTCGCGCGTCTCCCAGCATCTCCGCACCAACGCCTGGGTGGTGCAGCGGTTCTTGGCGGCGAGCATCGACATCGTCGAAGAGGCAGACGGTAGGGGCAGAATCCGTGTGGAAGGGATAGGATTATGATCGAAATCGTCTTCTTGGGAACCTCTGCCTCTGCGCCCTCGATACACCGGGGCCTCTCGGCTCAGGTGGTGCTGCACAAAGACTATCGGTTCCTGGTCGACTGTGGCGAGGGAACTCAGCGACAGATTCTCCGCAGCGGGCTCGGGTTCAAGCGTCTAAACCGCATTCTGCTGACCCACGGACATCTCGACCATATCCTTGGCCTGGGAGGCCTGGTGTCGACGTTCGCACGATGGGAAACAGTCGACCGCATCGAGATCTACGGTGGATCGTGGGCCCTTGAGCGCGTGGGGCGACTGATCCACGGCGTCGTGCTCGGTGGCAACGAACCGCCAGTCCAGATTGATCTGATCCCAGTGCAGCCCGGCGTCGTCCTTGAGGATGAGACGTTCGAGGTAGTGGCCTTCCCGGTCGTCCATCGGGGGCCGAGCTTGGGCTACCTGTTCAGGGAGAAACCACGGCGTCCGTTCCTCAACGCGCAGGCGGAGCTGCTCGGCGTGCCCAAGGGGCCGGACCGTGGGAAGTTGGTGGCCGGCACACCCATCACCCTGCCCAATGGCCTCGTGATCCGCCCCGAAGATGTGCTGGGGCCGCCACGGCACGGCGCCTGCCTGGCCCACATTGGAGACGCAGGCCGGACAGAGGACCTGGTGGATGCCGTGCGCGGGGCCGACTTGTTGGTGATAGAGGCGACCTACCTTCGGCGAGAGGCGGACATGGCCCGCCGTTTCGGCCACTTGACAGCGGCCCAGGCGGCGCGGCTGGCGCAGGATGCGGGCGTGCACCAGCTCGTCCTCACTCACATCTCCCGGCGGTATCGCGAGTCGGACATCCTCGACGAGGCGCGCGAGGTCTTCCCTTCGGCGATTGTCGCGCGCGACTTTGATCGCTTCCGGATACTGCGCAGAGAGGTCGAACGGAGCGGAGAGCGGTGAGTCGACTCCTCCCCACGGGAGGGCCCCCACAGCGCGGCTGCGCCACGGCCACCGGGCCTCCCCCAGCACGTCCAGGTCCGTCCGGGCGCGCCGTTCCCAGGCAGCCTCACCGTCCCCGCGCACATCTCGGCGGTGAGCGCCAGCTAGGTGCGTTTCCGAAAACCCGACAGGTTACGGCGCGCTCCATCACCAGCGCTCCAACTCACTCGAAAACCTGTCACCTAGGGTTGGCGCAAGACAGGCGACAAGTCATCGTCATCGCACGGCCACGACACGCTCTGTGAAGCGAAAACCTGTCAGGTTTCCACTGCATTCCCGTGGCGAAGCGCTCGGGTAGGGACCGCCCCCGGGCTTGTCGAGATCACTATGGTTGACATGGTGGCTAATTGGGGCGAAAACAAGGTGTCAGGTCGTCACAGGAGTCGTGTATGAAGAACATCACTGTCATTGGAGCCGGCCACGTTGGGCTGGTCACAAGCGTCTGCTTTGCTGACCTGGGCAACCGCGTCGTCTGCCTCGACATCAACGAGCAGAAGATCGCCGGCCTCAACGAGGGCGTCATGCCCATCTACGAGCTGGGCCTCGATGAGTTGGTGGCCCGCAACACCGCGGCAGGACGGCTCAGCTTCACTACCTCGTATCCTGAAGGCCTCCGCGAGGCCGAGTTCGTCTTCATCGCCGTTGGCACGCCGGAGGGCGTCGACGGCGACGCCGACCTTCGCTACGTGCGCATGGCCGCCCGGTCGATTGCCGAAGCCATGGATCATCCTGTGACCATCGTCAATAAGTCGACGGTCCCTGTCGGCACTGGCGACTGGGTAGCCGACATCATCGGCGACTATCGCACAGACGACGTGGAATTCGCCGTCGTCTCGAACCCTGAGTTCCTGCGCGAGGGCTCTGCAATTGCGGACTTCATGCACCCTGACCGGGTGGTGCTGGGCTCGCTCAATCGAGATGCCGCTGAGAGCGTGGCCCAGCTCTACTTGCCCCTGCGCACGACGATCATGATCACAGACCTGCGTACGGCTGAGATGATCAAGTACGCCTCCAACGCCTTCCTGGCCACGCGAATCTCCTTCATCAACGAGATAGCCACCATCTGCGAAGCGCTGGGCGCCGACGTCAAGGAGGTGGCAATGGGCATGGGCTACGACAAGCGCATCGGCCACGCTTTCCTCGATGCTGGTGTAGGATACGGCGGCAGTTGCTTCCCGAAGGACGTCAAAGCCCTGGCGTATATGGGGCAGATCAAGGGGAGGCACCCGCAGCTACTCCACGCCGTGATGGAAATCAACGCTGACCAGCGCAGAGCTGTCGTGCGCAAGCTGGAAAGTGCGCTCGGAAGTCTGAGAGGCCAGACAATCGGCCTGCTCGGCCTGGCGTTCAAGCCCAACACGGACGATATGCGCGAGGCGCCGTCCATTCATATCGCGCGCATGCTCCAGGCGGCCGGGGCTCACGTGCGCGGCTACGACCCCGTAGCTATGCAGGTCGCGGCGCGCGTGGTTCCGGAACTCGAGCTGGCCAACGACGCCTATTCCCTCGCCGAGGGTTGCGATGCCCTCGTCGTCGTCACTGAGTGGAACGAGTTCAAGAATCTGGATCTGGCCCGCATCCGCGATCTGATGAGTCGGCCGGTGATCATCGACGGCCGCAGCATCTACGATCCACCGGCGATGGAGGAGATGGGCTTCTACTACCGGGCCATCGGCCGGGGATTCGACCACTGAGGACACCTCGCGGCTCCTGTGCGGCGTCCCCCGAGCGGGCCGCCGCCCCCCATTCGCTGTCACCCATCCGCCCACAGGAAGGAGAGACCCCAGGCTTATGGTTGTTGGTGTAGACATGATAGAGATGGACCGCTTCAAGAAAGTATACGACGAGTTCGGTGACAACCTGCTAGCGCGCATCTTCACCCCCCTTGAGGTACTCTACTGCCGGGGGCGCGCTCCAGAACTCGCCGCCCGCTTCGCTGCCAAGGAGGCCGTGTCGAAGGCGCTGGGTGTCGGCATGCTCATGATGGCCCGCGATGGCATTGAGTGGAAGGATGTCGAGGTCATTGGGGATCGGCGTGGCAAGCCAATGATCCGCCTGTACGGCCGCGCGGCCGCGCGCGCCAAGGAACTGGGCCTCGTCGAGTGGGCGATCAGCCTCTCTCACACGCGGGACAACGCCATTGCGATGGTCGTGGCCCAGTAGCCGTCCGGAATCCAGACCCACCAAGTCGAAAGGAGCAACCGATGGCAATCGCACAAGACGGTCCCAGCACAAACCTGTTCAAGCCCGTGCTGTTCAGCGGCAATGCAACGATCGCTGGACTCGCCTCCTCCGGCATCTCCGGAGAGATGAAGAGCGCGCTCGAGCACGCGCCCACCGGCACATGCGTCGCCTGGGGCATCCCCTTCGAAGTTGGCGAACCTATGCTGATCGAGGATCAGCCGGTTTCCATCGCTATCGAGCCCACTGCCGCGCGCTGGTTCGTCTTCATGCACACCTCGGACCGGCGCCCACTCGAGCACAACCCCGATGGCTTCATATCGCCGATGCGCGGCCAGGGACGTCTGGGCGAGCATGCCGCCGACTATGTGTTGCTCTATGCCGACGGCTCCGAGAAGCGCGCCGCAATTCGGCGGCGGCATCAGATCGGAGCCTTCACGCGGCGCTGGGGCGAGAACTGCTTCGAATCCGTCGTCCACAACAAGGTGCGCCCGCTCCGCGCCTCCCACGAACAGTTGAGCCCCGGCTGGGGCAGGACTCAGACGCGTGTCGATGCGACTGATGGCGATCCGTGGGTCAACTGGCTTTGGGCGTGGGAGAGCCCTGACCCAGACGAGGCCGTCGTGGGCTTCCGGTTCGAGCCAGTCTCGGGTGCGATAATTCTCTCGGCGATAGCGGCGGGCGGCGCTTCCTCACTGCCCTTGCGCTGGCTGTCGCGCC
>JAUVSX010000239.1 GCA_030596915.1 Chloroflexota bacterium
ACACGCCCGCTCGTCAGCAGGATGCGATCCTCGAACGGTTTTCCCTGGCGCAGGCAGATACCGGCGATCTTGTCGACGGCGTTGTGCCGCCCGATATCCTCCGCCACGCAGAGCAGGCGCTCTCCCTCGGCCAGCCCCGCAACGTGGATGCCACCCGCCCGGCGGTACGTCGCCGCCCGGTGGGAGAGCGCTGTCATCAGGAGCGTTGCCTGGGCTGCCGTGATGCGCAGGTCCGATTCCACCCGGTGGTGGGCGGTGACCACGTCTTCATAGGTGGTGCCGCCAGAGCAGCCGGACGTGATCGTGCGCAGCCCTAGGGGCTCGATCTCGTGTTCCAGCCAGACGTCGACACAGCGCCCCCCGCCGCAGAGCTCGGCGACGGCCACGTCACCGAGCCCACCGATGAGACCCTCGCTGAACAGGAATCCGAGCGCCAGTTCGATCAGCAGTGTCGGCGTACACATAAGGCTGACGAGCGGCTCGCCGTTCACGTAGAGGGTGACTGCCTCCTCGATGGGCACGACGCCGTGCATCGGCCTGCACGCGGCGTCGTAGTACCCGGTGTAGGTGACAGGATGAGAACTTGCGTCCGTCATAGGCCAGGTCGGTTGAAATCGAGTCCGCGGCCGTGCTGCGGGTCATCAGGCGAGCGGGTCAGGTGTAGCGGCTCTGGACCTTGCGGGCCCAGCAAGAACCCGCTGAAGCGGTTACTACGAACCCAAACACACGGCACGCCTGTGGGACAGCCGGGGCTACCCCAGAAGCTGCAGCACTCTAGCGACAACTGCCTCAGCCGTGAAGCCGAAGTTCTGCACTAGCGCCTTGTAGGGAGCGGAAGCCCCAAAACGGTCGAGCCCGAGCACGTCGCCAGCCAGGCCAGTGTACTTGGCCCAGCCTTGCGTCACGCCCGCCTCGATCGCCAGGCGCGCCGTCACGTCGGGCGGCAAGACCGCGTCGCGATACGATGCGGGCTGGGCATCGAAGAGCTCCCAACTGGGCATGCTCACCACCCGCGCCGAGATGTCCTTTGCAGCCAGCGCCTCCCGCGCCTCCAGCGCCAGATGCACCTCCGACCCGGTGGCGATGATGATCACGTTGGGCGCGCCGGGGCCATCGGCCAGTATATATGCCCCGCGCGCGACGGTCTCGCTAGCGGCGGATGCGGTCTCCGGCAGTATGGCCATCTTCTGGCGGGTCAGGCATAGCGCCGTCGGGCCCTCGCTTCGCTCGAGCGCGATGCGCCAGGCGGCTACCGTCTCGTTAGCGTCGGCCGGGCGGATGACCACCAGGTTGGGGATTGCGCGCAGGGCTGCCAGGTGCTCGACCGGCTGGTGGGTCGGGCCGTCCTCGCCCAGCCAGACCGAGTCGTGGGTCCAGACGTACACCACGCGCGGGTCCATCAGCGCAGCCAACCGCACCGGCGGGCGCATATAGTCGGAGAACACGAGGAAGGTGCCGCCGTAGGGCAGCATAGCTCCGTGTAGCGCCATCCCATTGAGCAGGGAGCCCATTCCGTGCTCGCGTACTCCGAAGCGCAGGTTGCGCCCGGCTGGCGTGTCGGCCTGGAAGTCGGCGTAGCCCCTTAGGAGCGTGTTGTTGGAGGGTGCCAGATCGGCCGACCCGCCGACAAGGGTGGGGAGGACCGCGGCGACGGCGTTCAGGACCGCGCCCGAGGCTGCGCGGGTGGCGAGCGGTCCGTCGCCGGGCTCGAAGACGGGCAACTCGTTTTCCCAGCCCTCGGGTAGCTCTCCCGCCCACAGGGTCTCCAGGAGCGCGGCTTGCTCGGGATAGGCGGATCGGTAGTTCTCGAAGACCTGGCGCCACTCGGTCTCGGCGTTCTGGCCCTGGTCTACCGCCTGACGGAAGACGGCCAGCGATTCCTCAGGGATGAGGAATTGCGCGTCGGGCGGCCACCCGAGTGCCTCCTTGGTCAGCCGCACCTCCTCCTCACCCAACGGCGCGCCGTGAGCGCCGGCGGTATCCTGCTTGTTCGGACTGCCATAGGCGATGTGCGTGTGGCAGGCGATCAGGGACGGGCGCTCGGTCTCCGCCTGCGCTGCGCGGATCGCTCCGTCGACTGCCTCCAGGTCGTGGCCGTCGACCTCGAGCACGTGCCAGCCATAGCTGCGGAAGCGGGCTGGGACGTCCTCGGTGAAAGTGATGTCGGTCGAGCCTTCGATCGAGATTTCATTATCGTCATAGAGGTAGATGATCTTGCCCAGGCCCAGGTGACCCGCCAGACTGGCTGCCTCGTGGCTGATGCCCTCCATCAGCTCGCCGTCGGAGACGATGGCGTACGTGTAGTGGTCGAACACGGGGAAGCCGGGCTGGTTGAACGTGGCGGCGAGGAAACGCTCGGCGATGGCCATGCCCACGCCGTTGGCGAAGCCCTGTCCCAGGGGGCCCGTCGTCGTCTCGACGCCTGGGGTCAGCCCGTATTCGGGATGCCCGGGCGTGAGGCTGCCCCACTGGCGGAAGCTCTGAAGCTGCTCGAGCGGGAGGTCGTAGCCCGTGAGATGCAGCAGGGCGTAGAGGAGCATCGAACCGTGGCCAGCCGAGAGGATGAACCGGTCGCGGTCAGGCCACTCGGGATTGGCTGGTGAGTGTTTCAGAAAGCGAGTCCAGAGAACGAAGGCCGCGTCTGCCATCCCCATCGGCATGCCGGGATGGCCCGCGCGGGCCTTCTGTACACCGTCCATCGCCAGAGTGCGGATCGTGTTGACGCAGAGTTGATCGAGGTCGTTGCTCATTCGTGTTGGTTCCTTTCGCTGAGGTCTGCTTGTCCACTGTATTGTATCCTGAAGGGTGGTGGCGGCAACCGGATGCCGGACCACGCTCGATGCGACTGAAAGCACAGGGTTCCCGCATCGATTGCTGCCGAGGGGGTTTGTGCTATACTGTGTCCATCACGTACGTCAATAGCGGTTATCTCCGCGGGGTGCCACGATTGGCAGGGGGAAGATGTCATGGCTGTGATCACAATCTCTCGTGAACTGGGCAGTGAGGGGGACAGGATTGCCGACCTGCTGTGCGAGGAACTGGGCTTCTGCCGCGTGGACAAGGCGATGCTGATGCAGATTGCCGAGGACGCCGGGGTCGATTCGAAGGCTGTGCTGGCTACGGAACGGGCCTTCGTGCGGAAACCCCGCCTGGTAAGCAGCGACATGACCTCACTATACCGCAAACAGCCGGGGGCGTTTGGCAAGAGCTCCGCGGTCGACGAGCAGACGTACGTGCAGGTGCTGCAAGACACGATGCAGAGTTATGCAGCCCAGGGGAATGCGGTCATCGTTGGACGGGGCGGGCAGATGGTCCTGCGCGATTGGCCAACGGCGCTGCACGTTCACCTTTACGCGCCGGAGGACGTGCGCGCGAAACGCCTCATGCAGCGGTCCGACATCACGGAGGCCCAGGCCAAGGCGCGCATCAAGCGGTCAGACGAGACCAAACGGCAGTACATCCGCTATATGCACGCCAACGCCAGTTGGAAGAACATGCGATACTACCACCTGGCGATAGACACGGGCGCAGTCGATCCGGAAGTGGCGGCGCGGATCATCCTCAATGCGGCCGCGAGCAGGGAAGAGTCGAAGGAGGGCGGCGAACCGGCGCCTTAGAGTTCGGAATCGTCGAGAAGCTGCCCCAACGCGTCTTCCCAGACGTGGCTGAGAGGTTCGAAGCTACGTTCTGTGAAGTCCGCGTTGATCTGTTCCAGATACTGTCTTACCTCAAGCTGAGAAATCTGCTCCAACTGTTCGATCTTCTCGTCCCACGCCGCAGTCAGCTCGTCGCCCCGTTCCTGCAGATCCGAGAGATCCAGGTCGAGGCGGAACATGTGGTTGAGCCGCACCATGATCTCGTACCAGGCCCTGAAGTCCTCCTGCATCGACATCTGTTGTACGATCATAGAGCCTTGGGAGAAGTCGTAGGCGGGTGCCAGGGCATAGAGGGCGACGAACTCGATGTTGCGGGCCTCCGCCCGGTCGGCGAGATACGTCCCGATGGTGCTACCGCCCTCGTAGTTGGAGGGCTTGAGGGCATACCGCATCAGCTCTTCCTTCATGCCGGGCAGGCTGTAGACGCACGACACCTCCCGCCGCTTGTCATAGGGGACTGGGCCGTGCACGCCGGCGACGGCCACGACCCGCTTCACACCAAGAGCCTCGACCACGTCGAGGAAGGCCTCTGAGTAAGCCTCCTCATTCTGATGCGGCTCCTCCCCTAGGAAGATCAGAAAGCCATTCTGTTCATCACCCGCAAAGAAGAACTCGTTCCTCCTCTGCTCGAGGTGCTGGCGGTAGCCGTCCTTGAGTCTCACCACGGGCCTTAGGAGATGGTGGGTTCCGGGGATCTGAAACAGGTAGAACCGGTCAGGCTTGATCTCCCCGATCTTTCTGGCCCCCGTGTGGGCTATGAGGTACTCGGGGAGGCCCGATGATACCTCGCCAGCGTCGGCCCATTGCTGCCAACCGACGATCATGTACTTCGCCGACGCCGGTCTTTCCCACAACTCTACCAGATCGTTCATCGCCTCTGTCACCGCGTACAGGCATTATACTGCGCGTGCACTGACCACGCCAGCGAGGGTCCGGGGGAGGCGCGTCGGGAATGGCCCGACGCGTGACGCCGGCGCGCCGTCAGCGTACGGCGGCAGGCTCTGCCCGTGTGCATTGACTTGCGCCCGTGGTGCACTATACTAGACTTGAAGAGTGGCAGCGGACACCCTCCTCAAACGGAACTGGTGATGTGCGGGCTCTGATTCGACGGTTCGATGGGTTCCTGCGGCGAGGCGCCGGTGTGTTCGAGTTCACCGACGACGAAGCGTGCCTATTCCGTCTGCAGCTCGCAGAAGCGCGCCGCGACATCCGTCTCTCTGATGGGACGGTGGTCCGGAAGGGCGAACCTGTCTTTAGGTTGCACGTCTGGAACGAGCACATCCCGCCAATGGAGCCGGACGGCTCCGATGTGGCCTGGGGGGTGCGTGTGGCGCGCCTCACGATACGCTCGATGAGGGCGACAGCTCAGTGGCTCGCGGACCATCCAGAGCTGTGCGATCGTCGGATCATCGGCTCATCGACGGTGCTGGTGGATCTGGATGGTAGGGGCGGGAGCGCGCATCTGATGCAGCGGTTGGGTTTCGACATATTCCCCTACCGCAATGGTCTAGGACGCTTCGGCGAGTTCTGGCAGAACTTGTACGCCTGGGGGTTGATGTGGACGTTCAACGAGGCCAGCGCGCGCGACAAGTCGCCGTTTCGAATGCGCCGGACCGAGGTGTGGATGTCGACACATGCGCTTCGGATGAGTTACGGCCGGGTGCCCACCACGCCGGCCAGGCAGTGTGAGAGCGCGCCTGGGGGCGTAGGGCGATGATGAACGCATCGCGCGAGCCACTGCCAGGACCGGACTGGTCGCGCGAACGCGGGCAGATGGCGGGAGAGCGGTTGGGAGTGTGAAGGAATGATGAATCTGTGGCGCGAGCTTCCTCCAGGACCGGACTGGTCGCGCGAACGCGGGCAGATG
>JAUVSX010000030.1 GCA_030596915.1 Chloroflexota bacterium
GCATGCACTGCAACTACTTGAAAGAGTTGAACTGACCGAGCACGCTTACAAGCTACCGGCGCATACCTCCGGCGGCCAGAAGCAGCGCATCGCCATTGCCAGGGCCTTGGTCAACGACCCGCCGGTGATCGTGGCCGATGAGCCGACGGGCAATCTCGACACGGTCACTGCCGACACGATCTTTCAGATCTTTGAGTCTCTGGTGGAACAAGGCAAGACTATCATTCTAGTCACTCACGACAACAGCCTGGCGGTCCGCTCCACGCGTCAGGTGTACATATCTGATGGTAAGGTCGAAAGCAGATACGAACAGAGCAGGTTCGCTGGAGCACACGAGCAAAGAGGTTCCGCTCAAGTGCTCGAGTCCCTTGCAGTCGCTGACCGAAACGGGGCAGGCACGCTGGAAGCGGACAAGGGGGTATGGACTCTCCAGCCAAAGCGTCATCGAGACACCGGACCCGACACTGGCAATGTGGCGATTGACCTGCGCGATGTGACCAAGACGTATGTGAACGCTGCGGGTGAATTCCCTGCTCTGCAAGGGATTAACCTGCAGATTAGCCACGGGGCGTTCGTCTCCCTCGTCGGCAAGTCCGGCTGCGGCAAGACCACGCTGCTGAATATGCTGACGGGTATTGATCACCCGACATCTGGTGAGGTGATCATAGGGGAGAAGAACATCTACCAAATGTCCGAAAGCCAGCGGGCATTGTGGCGCGGTCGCAATGTCGGCATTGTCTTCCAGTTCTTCCAGCTCCTGCCGACGCTGACGCTGCTCGAGAACACGATGTTGCCGATGGACTACTGCAACGCGTATCGCACCAGCGAACGACCGAAGCGCGCGATGGAGTTGCTCGCGATGGTTGGGCTGGAAGAGCATGCCCACAAGCTGCCGGCCTCTGTGTCAAGTGGGCAGCAGCAGAGCGCCGCTATCGCTCGCGCGTTGGCAACCGATCCGCCGATCATTGTGGCGGACGAGCCGACTGGCAACCTGGACTCGCGGTCGGCAGAAGCCACTCTTCGCCTGTTCTCAGAGCTGGCCGGGCAAGGCAAGACGGTTCTGCTTGTGACACACGATCCCTCCATTGCCAGGCTCACCGACCAGACAGTGATACTCTCCGATGGTGAGATTGTCGATGACTTGATCGCGCGGGCCCTGCCTTTGTTGAGCCATCCTCAAATGCTCCAAGCGACCCATCAGGCCGAACAGCGGCTGTATGAGCCGGGCTCGGTGATCATCCAGCAGGGGGAGCAGGTGGACCATTTGTTTATGATTGCCAGCGGCGAGGTGGACGTTGTTCGCAGTAGCCCCGGCTGTCCGGAGGCTATCTTGGCCTCCCTGGGCGAGGGTCAATTCTTCGGCGAGGTTGAACTGCTGCACAGTGAGAATTCGATCGCCAGCGTGCGCGCCGCCGCACCGGGGCCCGTCGGATTGTCCTTGCTCCCGAAGACTGTCTTCCACCAATTACTGCGAGGATCGCCGCCCACCCGTGAGATCGTCGCGAAAGTGGCTCAGTTGCGTCTGGAGGAGAATCGAGCGCGGACCAGGAGGTGCGGGGAGTGATGCAGGCACATAAGAGGAGCGTAGCCCGGCCGCGCTGGAGCAAAGTGCTTGCGGATCTGTGGGACAACAAGACGCGCACTCTCCTAGTAGTGGCCTCCATCGCTGTTGGGGCTTTTGCCATCGGAGCGATTGGCAACGCGTACATAATGTTGTCGGAGGATATGGATGCCAGCCATGCCGCGATGAGCCCTGCCAACATCACAATTGTTTCCGGGCCATTCGACGAGGGTTTCCTCACATCGGTCAAGCGTATCGAGGGAGTGGCGGATGCCGAGGGCCGTCATCATCTGAGCGTCAACGTGATCATTGACGGTGAACCCGGCAGGAACCTGGAGCTGGTAGCCATCAAAGACTTTGCTGAGTCCAGGATCAACCTACTCCAGCCCAAGGAAGGCCGTTCGATCCCGGGTGAGAAGGAAATGGTGATAGTGTTCGATGCGATGAACGATCCGGGCTATCGCGTCGGAGATGTGCTCCCCGTCGAGATCTCAAACGGGACCGTGCGCCACGTACCGGTGGTGGGAATCGTGATGGAGCGGGGTGCAGCACAGGACCCGAGCCGGCCGACGAGGGGCTATGTCAGCTATGATTCGCTGGAGTGGCTAGGCCAACCCCGGCAGCACGAGAGGCTCCTTGCCACCGTGAGCGGTGATTCCAATGACGAGACATACATTGAATCGGTCGCGGAGGCCATCGAAGACAAGATGGAGAGGAGCGGCCACCAGGTCGTTCGCACCTTGGTCGCCAAATCTGGCGAACATCCCATGCGCGACATGATTCTGGCGATACTGGGTCTTTTCGGCGCGCTCGGAGTGCTAATCATGTTGCTGAGCGTCTCACTGATTTTCAACACATTGAATGCCCTACTCACCCAGGACTTGCGTCAAATCGGCGTGATGAAGCTCATAGGGGCGCGCAGTGTGCAGATTCTGGGAATGTATCTTGTACTGGTTCTCCTCTTCGGCGCTATCGCGGCCCTTGTTGCTGTGCCGACTGGGGCGCTGGCAGGATACGGCCTGGCATGGTTTGTAGCCTATGTGCTGAACGCGAACCTACAGGGGTTTCGAGTGATCCCAGCCACAATACTAATCCAGCTCGTGATCTCTCTGCTCGTCCCCGTGGCGGCTGGTCTCGTGCCAGTCAACAGGGGCTCAAGGACCAAGGTGCGTCGAGCGATCAGCAGCGACCGTTCCGGTGATGAGCCAACGGTCAGTGGCTTGTGGCATCGATTTGGCGCATGGTTGCGATGGCTTCCACGGCCGATACTGCTTTCCATCCGCAATACCTTCCGGCGCAGGGGGCGCTTGCTGCTCACGCTTACTACCCTAACCGTATCTGGAGCCGTCTTCATCGCAGTCTTCAATGTGCGAGTCTCAATGCAAGAGTACATGGATCAGATGGCGCAGCATTCCATAGCCGATCTCACCGTACATCTCGAACGGCCCTACCGGATATCTACCATAGAGCAAGCCGCCCTCCAGGTACCGGGTATCGAGGCAGTTGAAGCCTGGTCGGGAGCGAGGGCGGAGGTCCTGGATCGGAATGGAGATGTCGTGGACCACCTTCAGATAGTAGCTCCACCCGCCGGGAGCGTGTTGATTGATCCCGAGTTGGCCTCGGGGCGCTGGTTGGTTCCCGGTGATGGCAACGCCATCGTGGCATCGGAAGCGATCAGGGACACACACCCGGACATAGAGCTTGGGGATACACTGCGACTAGACATACCGGGTGCCAAAGGGGAGGAGTGGACCTTGGTGGGGATGTTCAGTTTCCCGGATTTTGTGGGTGACCCGTTGGCCTACATTCCCCTTAGCGCACTGTCAGGATCCCGTAGCGCGCCGAGTCGCGCCTCTACCTACCGGCTGGTCACCAGTGATCAGAGTGTGGAAGGGCAAATCAGGACCGGGGATGCACTTGATCAGCACCTGCGGGCGCGCGGCTTCAACGTCAGTGGTGTGCAAACCGGAGCCGAACTGAGTGAGAAGAGTGTGCGAATGCTTGGCATTCTTGTCATACTGTTGTTGCTGATGGCCTTGCTGACAGCCGTTGTCGGCAGCATCGGATTGACCGGAACGATGGGCATGAACGTGATGGAACGGACGCGCGAGATCGGCGTCATGCGTGCGATCGGAGCGGTTGACTCGGCGATCATCAGGTCGGTAGTCATCGAAGGTGCTTTCATCGGTTCCATCAGTTGGGTGATCGCACTGCCACTCTCGTTTCCGATCAGCTATCTACTGCTTACTATCATCAGCACTTCGATCGGCATCGGCAAGATCCCCTTGGCCTTTGCTCCACAAGGTATGATCGTATGGCTGGGGCTGGTGCTAGGGCTGACTGCGCTGGCCAGCGTGTTGCCCGCTCGCAACGCCGCACGCTTGACGATCCGCGAAGTGTTGGCATATGAGTGAAAAGGAGAATCGAGCAACAAGAATGAAGAGGAAGTACTATCTCGCCGGAATGCTGATTGTAGCTTGCATCGCGTTGCTGACGGGATGCGATGGGGCGGGACCGGCGGAGCCTACGCCACCCGCAGCCGTGCCAGTGGTCGCCCAGGATAGTGGCATTGTTGCCGACGCCGTCATCGAGCCGGCCCGCTCGGGCGGGCTTCGCTTCGAAATCGGAGGCGACGTGGCTGAGGTACTGGTTCAGGAGGGCGACGCCGTAGAGGTCGGATATGTGCTGGTCCGGCTGGAGACGACCGACCTGGAGCGGGCCGTGGCCCGGGCGGAGCTGAGCCTACGCCAAGCGGAGGTCGGCCTGATCGAGGCGGAAACCGGTGTGCGCCAATCGGAGATCAACCAACGTAAGGCAGAATTGCGGCTGGAGAAACTCCTGGAGCCCCCGGACGAGGCAGACGTCCAGGCGGCTGAGACAGCGGTGTCAAACGCCAAGCTCGCGTACCGGGAGGCCGAGATGAATCGGACCAGTGTGGAGCACGCCCTTTCAGTGGGCAAGGATGTGGAGGGTGCTCGCCACGCCCGAGACGAGGCCTACCGCCGCTATCAGAACCTGGTCGAGAACAAGGGGCGGGAAGACACGGCGACTGAGGGTGCACGGATTGTCTATCTCGAAGCCTTGGGCGAGTATAACCGGCTCGTCGAGAGAGGGGAATTGGATCGCACCACTGCCACAAATGCGGTGACGCGCGCTCAACTCGCCACCCGGGACGCGCAGAACGCCCTGGACAGATTGCTTGAGGGCTCGAGCGAGAACGATATCGAGGCCGCTGAGATGGACGTCGAGGCGGCCCAGGAAGACGTCAAGAGAGCCAAGAGCAACGCGGAGGCAGCCCAGACGAACGTCGCGTCAGCCCACCTGGCGCTGGAGGCAACGCTCAGTGACCTGGAGAGCGCTGCCTTGGCTGCGCCCTTCGATAGCGTGGTTGCGGCGGTTGAGGTCGACCCTGGCGATAGCGTGGCGCCCGGCCAGGTGGTGGTCGTGCTGGCGACCCTGAACCACCTGCAGGCGGTAACTGTCGATATGACGGAACTTAACGTGGCGCAGATCCAGGTAGGTGACGAGGCCCTCGTGACGGTCGATGCAATGCCGGACGCGGAGATGAAGGGGACGGTTGACCGGATCGGTCTGCAAGCGCGGAACTATCAGGGGGACGTTGTCTATCCGGTGTACGTGGAGCTGGAGGAAGCGGTGGCTGGGCTGCGCTGGGGCATGACGGCAGTGGTCACCATACCAAGAGAATGACCCGGGCGAACGAGGCTATGAAATGGCATTCACAAAGCTCGCGGTAGTGAAAGACATCCCGAAGGGCGTGATGAAGAAGTTCGACCTTGGTGAACTTGAGATCACGGCGGCAAACGTCGAGGGCGGCTTTCACGCATTCGAGGACAGGTGTCCCCACATGTACTCACGGCTTCATCAGGGGAAACTGGAGGAAAGGGGAGTCGTCTGTCCGTTTCACAAAGCACGGTTCGACGTCACCACTGGCGAGAAGACCCGCGATCCCCGAGTGCCAGTACCGAGAGCGCTGAAGATGGGGGCGATCACGGGGAACATTCGAACCCACGATCTGATCGTCCATACGATCAAGGTAGAGAACGGCAGCGCATACATCGAACACTGACGGGGTAGGGCTCGATCTGGCCAATCGCGCCGCTGCCGCGTTGCCGAGCTGGACGCCCACTGTGCGGCGGCTCTCTTCGTGGTAGGCGCCGGCGCCGTAGCTCATATCCGGCCCGCCCTTGATCGTGACCACCGACCGGTGCCCTGGGGGGCCGCCAAGATTCGGGGCGTCTCTACCTTGTCAGGCGGGACGTGCGTGATGTCCCGGAAGAGTCTTGAGAGAGTGGCTCCTCCTTCCTCACGATGAGGGATGGAGGGTGGAGTCTCTGGCAATCCGGCCCGTTGCGTGGTAAAATGCACCGGAGGCACCGCGTACTTGTTCTGTTGAGCATCGCACTGGCCCAGATCGACATTCGCACCGGTGAGCCGGAGGCGAATCTGGCCAAGGCCAAAGTGTTCGCCGCGCAGGCCCAAGAGGCCGGGGCCGACATCCTCCTGTTTCCAGAGCTGTGGCTTCACGGCTATGACCTGGAACATGCCGAGGAGTGGGCTGCCCCGCTGGGCCAGGGCGGCTTTTCGCACATGTCCGCTCTTGCCCGCGACCACGGACTGTACCTGGCAGGCACGGCCCTGGAGCGACACAGCGAGGGGATCTCTAACACGGCCGCCTTGTTCTCGCCTGATGGCGACCTGCTGGGAGCCTATCGCAAGATACATCTCTTCCCTTTGATGCGCGAGCCCAGATACCTGGTTGGGGGCGACCACGCGACCCTATGCGACACGCCCTGGGGCCCGGTGGGTTTGTCAATCTGCTACGATCTCCGTTTCCCGGAGTTGTACCGCGCGATGGCAGTGGCTGGAGCGGTCCTGTTTCTGATTCCGGCGCAATGGCCGGTCCCACGCCTGGAGGCCTGGCTACTGCTCGCTCGCGCCCGCGCCGTGGAGAACGAGCTCTTCGTCGCGGCCTGCAATCGCGTGGGGGTCGAAGGAATCGCGACCTTCCCGGGCCGGTCGGCCGTCATTGACCCGTGGGGCAAGGCCCTCGTCGAGGGGGCCGATCAGGAGCGGCTGCTCGTTGCCCGGGCCGACTTGAAGGAGATTCGCAAGGCACGTCGCTACCTCACCGTCTTCGAGGACCGCCGGCCTGACGCGTATCATATCGGGGCAGGACTCGGCGAATGACCGTATCGGGGGCTGGTTGTAGGGGCGACGCCTGGCCTCGCGGGCAGGATTGTGGTCGCCCGCTGGACAGGGGCTAGGCGCCGACCAGGAGGTCGAATGAACTACGACACTATCTTGCAGATCGCCATCTCGATCGCCCTCGAGGCCGGCGCCGTCGTACGCGACGCCTTCCCGCTCACCGCGCTGACCCAGATCGACTTGAAGGGCGAGGTGAACCCGGTGACGGCGACGGACCTGGCCGCTGAGGAACTGATCATCAGCCGCTTGCAGGCCGCGTTTCCCGACCACCGCATCCTGGCCGAGGAGGGTGGCTTGTTCAACGAGGGGACGCCGGGCGGGGAGAGCGGGGGCCAGGGCCGGCCGTTCTGGGTCGTTGACCCCATTGATGGCACGAACAACTTCGCCCACGGGTTCCCCCACGTGGGCATCTCCCTGGCGATGCAAGTAGGCGGAGAGTCGGTCGTGGGCGTGGTGCACGATCCGCTCCGCGGGGAGGTCTTTGCGGCTGCGGCTGGGAGCGGGTTCACTCTCAACGGCAAGCCCTTCCGCGTATCCGGCGTCGAGGATCTGGCGGATGCGTTCCTGGCCGCCGGATTCCCCTATGACCGGCGCACGGCAGAAGACAACAACGTTGAGCGGTTCGACCACTTCCTGCGCCGCAGCATGGGTGTCCGCCGGGCGGGCTCCGCCGCGTTGGACATAGCGTACGTCGCCTGCGGGCGTCTCGATGGCTTCTTCGAGATCCGTCTCAGTCGCTGGGACGTGGGCGCCGGTATTCTGCTCGTCCGGGAGGCGGGTGGCAGGGTTACCAACTTCGCGGGTGGCGAGGATTGCTACACAGGTGAGACCATCGTGGCGTCCAACGGACTGATCCACGGCCAGATGCTGCGCGTCATCGACGAAGGGGCCGCCGCGCCGAAGCCTTCGTGAAAACCGCCGCAGCGCGAGAACCACGAGCATTCGAACAAGGAGAACAGCATGGATAGTCTGGAAACAACCTATATGGGCCTACACTTGAGGAACCCCGTCATCGCTGGAGCCAGCTCACTGACCTCCAACGTGACGACGATCAAAGCACTCGAGCAGGCCGGCGCGGGCGCCGTCGTGATCAGCTCGCTGTTCGAGGAGCAGATTCAGCTTGAGCGACTCCAACTGGACGAAGAGTTGGCGGAGTTTGACAATCTTCATCCGGAGATGGTCACTATCTTTCCTCACATTGAGCACGCCGGGCCTCAGGAGCACCTTATGTGGGTGAGGAGGGCCACGGAGGCCGTCGGCATCCCCGTAATCGCCAGCCTCAACGCGGTCAACCGAGAGACCTGGGTCAAGTACGCGAAGCTGCTGCAGGAGACAGGCGTCGACGGGCTTGAGCTCAACTTCTATGCCACACCTACCGACCTCACAAGGGATGGCGCCAGCATCGAGGACGAGCAAGTCGCCATCGCCGCCGATGTCAGGCAGGCGATCTCCATCCCCTTTGCCGTCAAGCTAAGCCCCTTCTACGCCAACCCGCTGCACGTCGTGTCTCGCCTGGACGCCGAGGGAGTGGACGGATTCGTACTCTTCAACCGTTTCTTCCAGCCGGAGATCGACGTCAGTCAAGAACGGCACATCTCGCCACTGAGGCTCAGCAACGAGGGAGACTACGGCCTGTCCCTCAGGTTCGCCGGCTTGCTCTTCGGCAACGTGACAGGAGACATATGCAGTAGCGCGGGCATCTTCACCGGCGAAGACGCGATCAAGACCATCCTGGCGGGCGCGACCTGCGTCCAGGTGGTCAGTACGCTCTACAGGAATCGCATCCCATATCTGACGTCGATGCTTGAGACCATTGAGGGCTGGATGGCCGAGAAGGGGTACGGCGCGCTGGAGGACTTCAGGGGCAAGTTGAGCCGCGCTCAGGCTCCAGATCGCTGGGCCTACACGCGGGCGCAGTACGTGAAGCTGCTTCTGAAGCCGGAGCTACTGCGGCGGCAGCGATCTGCGTAGCTGGTCGCGACACCGGGCTACCACTTCTGGTCGAAGAGTGTTACAATCGCCATTTGGCGATTCTCGATAGCAGAAGGTGATACCAGATAGACGCTAGATAGATGCAGGGGGAAACAATGGCGCGAGAGATCGAAACGATTGATGCCAACAGCGTTGCGGCAACCGTCGCCCACGCGCTGAGCGAGGTGATCGCGATCTATCCGATCACACCATCTTCATCGATGGGGGAATTGGCCGACGAGTTGTCGGCCCGCGGGAAGACGAACATCTGGGGAACCGTGCCCAACGTGACTGAGATGCAGTCTGAGGCCGGGGCAGCCGGCGCCGTGCACGGTGCGCTTGCGGCAGGCGCGCTGACGACGACGTTTACAGCGTCTCAGGGCCTGCTGCTGATGATCCCCAACATGTACAAGATCGCCGGCGAGCTTCTGCCGACGGTCTTTCACGTGTCGGCCCGCGCGGTGGCTTGCCAGGCGCTGTCCATCTACGGTGATCACAGTGACGTGATGGCCGTGCGCGGGACCGGCTATGGCCTTCTGGCCTCCAACAGTGTCCAGGAGGTGGTGGATCTGGCGTTGATCGCTCACGCTGCGGCGCTGGAGGCGCGCTTGCCTTTCGTGCACTTCTTCGACGGATTCCGGACCTCGAGCGAAATCCAGAAGGTCGAGATGCTCACGCAGGACGATATGCGCGCGCTCATCAAGGAGGAGTACGTACTGGCGCATCGGGCGCGGGGCATGAGTCCCGACAACCCGGTCCTGCGCGGCACGGCGCAGAACCCCGACGTGTTCTTCGCTGCACGCGAAACGGTTAACAAATTCTACCTGGCCGCGCCTGACATCGTTGAAAGGACGATGGACAAGTTTGCCGAGCAGGTCGGTCGGCGATATCACTTGTTTGACTACGTTGGGGCGCCCGATGCTGAGCGGGTAGTTGTTATGATGGGCTCCGGGGCCGAGGCGATGCATGAGACCGTCGAGAAGCTGGTCTCAGCAGGCCAGAAGGTCGGCTTGGTCAAGGTGCGTCTGTTCCGGCCGTGGTCGACTGCCCATTTTGTGCAATCCTTGCCTGGGGCAGTCAAAGCTATCGCGGTGCTCGATCGCACGAAGGAGCCTGGCGCGCAGGGGGAGCCGCTCTACCTGGACGTCGTCACCGCGATCGCCGAGGCTATGACCGACGGGATCGTGGAGCTGGCAGAGCGGCCCGTGATTGTCGGCGGGCGCTATGGCCTGGGGTCGAACGAGTTCGATGCCGGCATGTGCAAGGCGGTTCTTGACAACCTGAGAGCGGAGAAGCCCAAGAACCACTTCACGATTGGCATTGTCGACGATGTGACATTCACCAGTCTGGACTATGACCAGAGCTTCAAGGCCGAGCCGGGGGGCGTTCACAGGGCGATGTTCTGGGGTCTGGGTTCCGATGGCACGGTCGGTGCGAACAAGAACTCAATTAAGATTATCGGCGAGGCTACCGACAACTACGCACAGGGCTACTTCCAGTACGACGCCAAGAAGGCTGGAGCTCGCACGGTGTCTCACCTGCGCTTCGGCAAGGCCCCGATCCGCAGCACCTACCTGGTTAACGAGGCCGACTTCGTCGCGTGTCACAACTTCGGCTTCTTGGAGAAGTACGACATGCTGTCGCCGCTCGTGCAGGGAGGGACGTTCTTGCTCAACAGCCCCTATGGGACGGATGAGGTGTGGGACCAATTGCCCCGCCCGGTGCAGCAGCAGATCATCGATAAGCAAGCGAAGTTCTACGTGATCGATGCCTATGACACTGCCCAGGCGTTAGGGTTGGGCGTGCGCATCAACACGATCATGCAGGCTGCCTTTTTCAAGATATCGGGCATTCTACCGGAGGACGAGGCAGTAGAGCTAACGAAGGCCTTCGCCAAGAAGACCTACGGCAAGCGCGGCGAGCGGGTCGTCCAGATGAACTACGACGCGATCGACGCCGGTACAGCCGAGGTCCGGGAGGTCCAGGTGCCTGCGGAGGCCACGAGCACGATTGAGATCCCGCTGGTTGTACCCGCAGATTCGCCCGGGTTCGTGCGAGAGGTGCTGGGCGAGATGATCGCGAACCGCGGTGACCAGATCCCGGTGTCGAAGCTACCCATAGACGGTAGCTATCCGACGGGCACCACCCAGTACGAAAAGCGCAACATCGCGATCGAGATCCCGGTGTGGGAGCCGGATGTGTGCATCCAGTGCGCGACTTGCTCGCTGGTATGTCCGCACGCTGCAATCCGCGTCAAGGCCTACGACCCAGCGCTGCTGGCGAAGGCCCCGTCGACGTTCAGGTCGATCGAAGCGAGGGGGCGGCAGTTCGCGGGCCTGAAGTGGACGGTCCAGGTCGCACCCGAGGACTGCACGGGTTGCGGGGTTTGCGTCTATA
The DNA here is from genome assembly GCA_030596915.1 of Chloroflexota bacterium. Lineage (GTDB taxonomy): Bacteria > Chloroflexota > Anaerolineae > B4-G1 > B4-G1 > JAUVSX01. Next base: position 11,156 of record JAUVSX010000030.1, read on the forward strand.
GCTGCCCAGCTCGCAAGAAAGACGACCAGGGCAACAGGACCGACATCCGTGCCATCAATATGGCCGATCAATTCCCGCTGCGCGAGCAGGAGGCGGAGAACTTCGCTTTCTTCTTGGGCTTGCCCGACACGGATCCAGCGCTGTTCAAGCGCAACACGGTGAAGGGTAGCCAGCTCCTGCGGCCGCTCTTCGAGTTCTCGGGTGCCTGTGCTGGGTGCGGCGAGACTGCCTATGTCAAGCTGATGAGCCAGCTTTTCGGTGATCGGGCGATCATCGCCAACGCGACCGGGTGCTCGTCCATCTTCGGCGGTAATCTGCCCACGACGCCCTACACCACGAGGGACGACGGGCGCGGTCCGACGTGGAACAACTCCCTTTTCGAGGACGCGGCAGAACTAGGGCTGGGCATGCGGCTTGCGGTCGACAAACTGAGCGAGGAGGCCGTGAATCTTCTCAATAGGGCGTACGATTGCCAGTGCGAGCACTGCCAGAACAACCACGCGCTGTTCGATGCCATTCTGAGCGCCGACCAGACAACGCAGGAGGGGATCGAGACGCAGCGCGCCCGCGTCGCGGCGCTTCGGGACATCTTGCGGGCGTGCGGCGGTCACGAGCGGTTGCTTTCCGCTGCCGACTACCTGGTGAAGAAGTCAGTCTGGACCTTCGGCGGCGACGGCTGGGCCTACGACATTGGCTATGGCGGTCTCGATCACGTGCTCGCGTCTGGGGTGGACATCAACGTCCTGGTTATGGACACCGAGGTCTACTCCAACACGGGAGGCCAGATGTCCAAGGCCACGCCCTTGGGCGCGATTGCCAAGTTCGCCGCGGCCGGCAAGCCGCTGGGCAAGAAGGACCTGGGCATGATGATGATGACCTACGGTCGCATCTACGTGGCCAAGATTGCGCTGGGGGCGAACGCCACCCAGGCAGTGCGGGCCTTCATCGAGGCGGAGTCGTACCCCGGACCATCGATCATTCTCGCCTACTCACACTGTATCGCCCACGGTATCAACATGACCGAGGGTTTGAAGTACCAGAAGATGGCGGTCGAATCGGGCGCCTGGCCGCTGTTCCGCTTCGACCCCAGGCGCAAGGCCGAGGGACGGAACCCGTTGACGCTGGACTCGAAGGAGCCCACGGTTCCGCTCGAGGAGTACATGTATTCCGAGAATCGGTTCCGGATGCTCAAGAAGTCGGACCCAGAGCGCGCCGCAATGCTCCTGGTGAAGGCCAAGCGCGATGTGGCCGAGAGGTTCAAGATGCTTCAGCAGTGGGCGGAGTTCGACTAAGCCCACCGCAGGGCACACGCCCTCCGGTCGGGGCCAGTCAGTTGGCTGACTAGCCGTCTCCTATAGCTTGACCGCGGAGCCCCCGAAAGGGGGCTTCGCTGCTGAGACCGAGGGTTATGAGCTTTGACAACATAGTCGGGTAATAGATCGAGCCCGGGACAGCGCTGGCTAGTGACACACATCGGTGCGACGCCCCCGAGGACGTGGGCTTGCCGCAATTGGGGCGGCGGTGCGCCTCTGTGTTCGTAGTAGCGGCTTACGAGTATTGACAGCATAGTCGGGTAATAGGTCGAGCACGGGACAGCGCTGGCCAGTGACACACATCGGCCCGACGCCCAGGGCGGAAGACCCTGGACGCTCCGGCCTCTCCTGCGGAGAGGACGACGGCCCGTTCACGGGCCTAGGCGGATCTAGCGTCCGGTAGATCGGTCGATTCATCCGGCGCCGTTCGGTAGCCTTGGGCTTATGCATTTTGATTTCTTAAGCGGGCAATGAC
>JAUVSX010000374.1 GCA_030596915.1 Chloroflexota bacterium
ACTGAACGCGCTCACCTCGGTGCTTGTGAGCACCTCGATCAGGGGATGGTGGACCAGCGCCTCAACGCACCTATCCAGATCAACGGGGGCGTCAGCGGGACCCAGGTACGCGTGAGAGAGTTGCGCCGCTCGGCCGCCCAGCCGGCTCGACCGTTCAACCAGGATGACAGAATGCCCGCCGTCCGCGATGGTCAGCGCCGCCGTCATGCCCGCTATCCCTCCGCCTACAACCAGCGCCCGCCTCGTGATCGGAAGCTTGAGGGGGATCAGTGGCTGGTCGCCGCGGACCTTCGTCGCGATCGACCGTACCGTGCTGATGGCCTTGCGAGTAGCCTTGTCGGGTTCCTTCTGGTGCGGCCACGATACCTGCTCTCGGATGTTGGCGATCTCCAGGCGGTAGGGGTTGAGGCCCGCAGCAGCGGCCGCCCTGCGGAACGTGACCTCGTGCATCGCTGGCGAGCACGCGGCGACAACCACGCCGTCTAGCTCGTGCTCCTCTACGGAATCACGGATCAGGGCCTGGCCCGGCTCCGAGCAAAGGTACACGTAGTCAGTGGCGAGGACGATGCCCGGACGGACGCGAAGCGCGTCCGCCACCTGCGTCACATCGACGGTTCCGGCGATGTTCAGCCCACAGTGACAGACGAAGACGCCAATCCTGGCCATAATCGCATTCCTACGAGGGAGTGAGGACCCCTGGCGACGCGGTACGAGCGCTGGGCTGCTGCCACTCAGCGAGCAGCCCTAGCGCCCGAGCTGCCGCACCGCTGGCGTGGGCGACGGTCTCAGGAATGTCCATTGGACCCGTGACGCTTCCGGCCAGGAATATGCCAGGCCGCGCCGTCTCGATCGGGCGCAGGACGGGGTCCACAGGAAGGAGCCAACCGTCCTTATCGCTCGCAAGTGCCAGGCCATCGGCCAGCGCTTGTGTTGAGGGCCTGGGAACGAGCGCTGGCGCCACCACAACCAGATCGGCAGCAATCCTGACCGGCTGTCCACTGAGGGTATCGGCTCCCCACACCATCACTCTGTCGCCCTGGCGGAACACGCGGGAGACCTTCCCGCGCAAGTAGATCACCTCGTCCTCCTCCATCGCCCGTTGGGAGAATTCATCGTACCGTTTTCCGGCGGCGCGAATGTCGATGTAGAAGACATATGCCTGCCCATCGCGCACCCGGTGACGGTAGAGGATGGCCTGCTTCGCAGTGACCATGCAGCAGATCTTCGAGCAGTAGGACTTGTGGATCTCTGGAGAGCGCGACCCAGCGCACTGGATGAAGACCACCTCACGGGGGACCGCCCCGTCGGAAGGTCGCTGGACCTTGCCCGCTGTCGGACCAGACGCGGAAAGCAATCGTTCGAACGCGAGCGCGTCCATCACGTCGAGAACCCGCCCCCCGCCGTACTCGGGCATGCAGGCCAGATCGTACAGGTCGAAGCCCGTGGCAACGATGATCGCGCCGGCCTGCTCCTCAATCAGCGTCTCCTCCTGATCGAAGGCGATGGCGCCCACCGGACAGAACCGCTCGCACGCGCGGCACTTCCCGCGCTGGAAGAAGATGCAGTTCTCGCGGTCTATCACCGGCTTGTTGGGCACCGCCTGGGGTGAGAGCCGGTAGATTGCCTTGCGGTCGCCCGTATCACGCTCGAAGCTAGCGGGCACCCTGGCGGGGCACTTCTCCTCGCACAATCCGCAGCCCGTGCACATCTCCCAGTCGACGAATGGTGCGTGCCGCCGTATTCGCACGCGGAAATCCCCGGCATCCCCCGCGATGCCCTCCACCTCGGAGTAGGTCAGCAGCCGGATGTTGGGGTGGTGGCCAACCTCGACGGTACGCGGTGTCAGGATGCACTGAGCGCAATCGAGCGTCGGGAACGTCTCCGATAGCTGGGCCATGCGGCCACCGATGGAAGGGAGCCGTTCGAGGAGCGTGACCTGGTGTCCTGCGTTGGCGATGTCGAGAGCCGCCTGCATGCCACCGATGCCTGCCCCGATGACAAGTACGCGCGGAACCGCGGACTGTTCAGTCACGCTGCCAAGTATAGCGTAATCTGGGGGTGCTGCCAGCGGTTGCACCGTAGACCCAAGCTCGTGCGGGCGCGGGCGAGCCTCATGGTGCTTCTAGGCGCGTGACCGTTTCCGACCAGACGTAGCGAGGACGGTATCCAAAGGCCGCCTCTGCACGTGCCCAACTGAGCGGTGAGGCGTGGTTGTGCAGGGGATGCCGGGTCTCCGTCCGGTCGCCGAAGTGGCGTTCCACGAGCTGCGCCGTCGGCTCCGACAGCACGACCCGGGCGCCGGTGAGGTTGTACGGCCCCGAAGCCACCACCTCACGCTCCACGGCCAACCTGCACGCGGTGGCCGCGTCTCGCGCGTCAGTCCGCGTCCAGAGCAGCCATGCGCCGCTGCCAGGGTCGGCCCTCATCTGGTCAATCTCCCGCGGAATGCCAGCCGGTGGCCGCACGCCCATGAACCGGAACGAGAGAATGGTCAAGCCCCAGTTGGCTATGAAGTACGCGGCCGCCTGCTCGCCCGCCATCTTGGAGAGCGCGTAGCAGTTGGTGGGCCGCAGCGGGTGATCCTCGTCGACGGGCACGTAGCATGGCGGCGCGCTGGCGAATCCGTAGACCTGCGCGCTCGAGGCCGAGACGATCCTCTCGATGCCCAGGTCAGCGCAGGCCTGGAAGACGTTGAACGTGGACCTGACGTTGTCGCCGTAGGTGCGGCTGTCGGTGACTAGTCCTGCGTTCGGCCACGCACCCAGGTGGATCACGGCGTCGGGTCGCACCCGGGCCAGAGCCTGATAGACCTGCCCGGCATCGGTCAGGTCCCCGCGGAGGAAGGCCCCGGGCTCGTCAACCGGCGCCACGCGGTCGACATTGAGCACGTCGTGGCTGCGCTCCGAGAGCTCCCGCACCACGTAGCGCCCAATACGCCCGCTGCCGCCCGTGACCACCACCTTCACGAGACACGTCTCCTGTCGCGCAATGGCGGTTGCTCGAGCACGGCTTCGCGCCTACGGGAAGATCTTGCCGGGGTTGAGGATGTGATTGGGGTCGAACACGTCGCGGATGGACCGCATGAGCGCGATCTGGGTCTCATCCAGCGCCATCGGCAGGTACCTCCGACGGGTGGCACCGATGCCGTGTTCGCCCGTGATCGTCCCGCCCAGCGAAAGCGCCAACTCGTAGAGCGCTTCCGACGCCTGAGGCACGATCGTCTCCCAACGCTCCATCGGAAGGTCATCCTTCAGCACGTTGATGTGCACGTTGCCGTCGCCTGAATGGCCAAAGCTGACGACGCGCACGCCCAAGCGTGCTGCGATCTCGCGTGTCCCCGTGAGCAGCTCCGGAATCTGTGCGCGGGGCACGACGAGGTCCTCCATATGGTTGATCGGGCTCGCGTGCTTGAGCGCATCGATGATCAGCCGTCGAGCCTCCCAGAGCCGGTCGCGCGCGCGCGAGTCCTTGGCCACCAATACATCGATCGCGCCGTTCTCGAGGCAGATGTCAGCGATAGCCTCGAAGTCCGCGTCCACCGCTTCCCGGTGGTTGCCGTCGACCTGGATGAGCAGTTGAGCTGCGGCCTCGCGGAAGGGCAGCTCCTTGCCCATTAGACGTTCGACCGCGAGGATACTGTCCTGCTCCACGAACTCGATCGTCGTGGGGATCGTGCGGTTCTCGATGATGTCCGAAACCGTCTGCGCCGCCGCCGCGAAATCGGCGAAGGGCACCAGCAGATCGACCTGGAAGCGCGGCATCGGCAAGAGGCGCAGGATGATCTTCGTCACGACCGCCAGCGTGCCCTCAGAGCCGATCAGCAGGTGCATCAGGCTGTATCCAGTGACGTCCTTGACCCGCTTGCCGCCCATCTGCACGATCTTGCCCGAGGGTAGCACGGCCTCGAGCCCGCAGACGTAGTCCCGGGTGATACCGTACTTCACTGCCCGCGGGCCACCCGCCCCCTCGGCCACGTTTCCGCCAATCGTGCACGAATCCAGGCTTGCTGGGTCTGGGGGATAGAACAGCCCCTCCCCCTCGACGGCCCGGTGAAGGTCGCCGGTAATCAGGCCGGGTTCTACGGTGACCATCAGGTTCTCTCTGTCGA
>JAUVSX010000325.1 GCA_030596915.1 Chloroflexota bacterium
CAAGTTCTGATTGGTGTCGTGGAAGGAGGAGCAGATGTGCCGGATCATGCCCTGGTCCTTGGCCTTGAGCATCCAGCCACTCACCTCTGGCTCGACGTGCTCCACATACCGGTTCCACCTGATGCCGTGATGGTTGTAGATATCGATAGTGTCGACCTGCAGTCGCTCAAGGCTGTCCTCCAGGTGCTGCCACCACGTCTTCTCGTCCTCGTATTCGTGGTTCTTGGTTGATAGAACGATCTTGTCGCGCCAGCCCTTCAGCGCCTCGCCCACGACACGCTGGCTGTCCTGGTTGCAGTAGCCAACTGCCGTGTCCACGTAGTTGACTCCGGCTTCGAAGGCTCTGTGCAACATCGGGATAGCGAGTTCGCGGTCAATGCGGACTGCGTCACCCTCGCCTACCGTTGGCAGTCGCATCGCTCCGAACCCCAACTGCGAGACCTTGTAGCCGGTACGACCCAATTCACGGAATATCACGTCGTGCTCCTTTCGCTCGCGCTCCCGCTCAACACCCGTATGCGTCCGAGACCTCAAGCCTGTGGCGATGGTCGTCTCGGACACTTGCGGTCCCCGCCTCAAGATCGGTCGCCAAGGCGCGCCTGCGCGCCGCTGAAGCGGGCTGCGTCCGGGAGAGGACGAGCAACCGTCGTTGCCCCATTCTACCGCTTCTGGGAACGGGCGCAACCGGTCTTGTGCGATCGGCTGGGATTGGGATCGGGTTGCCCACCGGCTGACCCGCCGGAGCCCCACCCGATGGACACCGACACGCGTCCGACGTTCCCTTGACCTCCCAACCCAATGGCCTATACTGCAATTGGGCCCGGGCCGACCCCGGAGGCGAGCCTGGGGCATCTCCCGCACACTATTGCCTCCGACAGGGAGCATTGGGGAGCGACCTACACAGGACGTTGTCCCAACGTTGGGGCAACTCCGATCTGTTGTGGGCGTTCAGGTCGTTGGACCCGCTGCTCGCCGTGCTGGTACGTCACATCCGACTAGGAGGTCGAGACCGATGGCTGAGAACCTGAATCTAGATGTGAGTGAGGCACAGATCGCGGTCCACTGGCAAGAGGAACAGGTGTTCCCTCCGTCGGCGCAGTTCATCGCTCAGGCGAATATGACCGACCCCCGCATATTCGAGCGCTTCAGTGAGGACAAGTTCCCGGAGTGCTACAAGGAGTACGCCGACCTTCTCACCTGGTACCGATACTGGCATACAACGCTGGATGCGAGCGACCCGCCGTTCTGGAAGTGGTTCCTCGGTGCAGAGATCAACGCCAGCTACAATTGCGTGGACCGGCACCTGGACAAGTACAAGAACAAGGCGGCGCTCATCTGGGTACCAGAGCCGGAGGACGAGCCTCACGTGACCCTGACCTATCAGGAGCTGTACGTCAGGGTGAACGAGGTGGCTGCGCTGCTCAGAGACTTCGCGGGCTTGAAGGCCGGTGACCGGGTGACACTGCACCTGCCGATGGTCCTGGAGTTGCCAATCACGATGCTTGCGTGTGCCCGGCTTGGCGTGATCCACTCCGTCGTATTCGGAGGTTTCAGCGCCAAGGCCTGTGGCGAAAGAATCGCAGATTCGGGCAGCGAAGTCCTGGTAACGATGGACGGCTACTACCGAGGCGGCAAACTCCTCGAGCACAAGGCAAAGTCTGACGGCGCAATCGAGGTCGCCGCCAAGGAGGGGCAGACCGTCGATAAGGTCCTCATTTGGCGCCGCTACCGTGGAAAGTACGTCTCGCAGGCTCCGATCGTCGAAGGGCGCGACTACTTCGTGGACGACGTGCTTCGCGACTACGTGGGCGAGCGGGTCGATCCCGTGCCGATGCCCGCCGAAGCACCTCTGTTCCTGATGTACACGAGCGGCACCACGGGCAGCCCGAAGGGCTGTCAGCACAGTACCGGCGGCTACATGGCCTACGTCGCGGGGACCTCGAAGTACGTCCAGGACATCCAGCCCGACGACGTGTACTGGTGCATGGCAGACATCGGTTGGATAACCGGCCACTCCTATATCGTATATGGCCCGCTCTCGCTGGCTGCCACGAGCGTGATGTACGAGGGCGTTCCCACGTGCCCCGACGCCGGCCGCGCCTGGCGCATTGCCGAGCAGCTCAGCGTCGACATCTTCCACACTGCCCCGACGACGATTCGTATGCTCCGAAAGGCCGATCCGGACGGGCCATCCAGGTACGACTACCAGTTCAAGCATATGACGACTGTGGGAGAACCGATCGAGCCCGAGGTCTGGCGTTGGTACTACTACGTTGTCGGCAAGGGGAAGGCCGCCATCGTCGACACGTGGTGGCAGACCGAGACGGGCGGATTCCTCTGCAGCACAATGCCGGCCATTCACCCGATGAAGCCCGGAAGCACCGGGCCTGCCGTGCCCGGTATCTACCCCGTGATCTACGACGAGGATGGGAACGAGGTAGAGAGGGGCCATGGCCGGGCCGGAAACATCTGCATCCGAAATCCGTGGCCAGGCGCCTTCCAGACCGTTTGGGGAGACCGAGATCGGTACGTCTCGACATACTATGCGAAGTACTGCAAGGACCGTAACAGCACGGACTGGCGCGATTGGCCCTACTTCACTGGAGACGCGGCGATGGAGGCCGCTGACGGCTACTACCGCATCTTGGGCCGCGTGGATGACGTCATCAACGTGGCCGGCCACCGGCTTGGCACGAAGGAAATCGAGTCGGCCTGCCTTGATGTTCCGGAGGTGGCGGAGGCGGCCGTCGTGCCCCTCGCCGATCCTATCAAGGGACGCGTGCCCGACGTCTACGTCTCCTTGCAGCCTGACTGCGACCCGACGCAGGTCCGCGCCGCGGTCGTCAGATCGATAGAGATTTCGATTGGCAAGATTGCTCGGCCGAAACACGTCTACGTTGTGCCCGACATGCCCAAGACACGATCGGGCAAGATCATGCGCAGGGTGCTGGCAGCGATATCCAACGGCCGGGATATCGGAGACGTCACCACCCTCGCGAACCCGTCGGTTGTCAGCGAGATACGCGATATGGTGCAGGGATAGCGTGGTGCCGTTCAACTCAAGCATCACCTAGGGGCTGGGACGGCGGATAGATCCACGCCATCGCTGTGAGGGCCACCTGGCAGGTGGCCCTCACTTCACTCCGTTCCGGCGCGATCAGTACGCCTGTCGGGCCGACCTCCGGCGTCACGCGCTCGCCCCGAGTAGCGACCCGCGCGCCGACGATCGAGAACCAGCGAAACGTTCATCGTCGGTGGCGCAAGTCCTCTCAAGCGGCCAGCGGTCACGAAGGATCGCGCGTCCCCCGAGACATCTCCCCGCAGGCGAACCTTTACGATCGCGTCAGGGTCGAGTGCGGAAAGCTGCTCGCGCAGGCGTCGCGACAGGCTCTCGGGGGTGTGCCCGTCGAGTTGCACTTCCAGAGCGACCATCGGGCGGGCCGGTAGCGGGACGAACACGAGATCGGCCACACGCGCCTGACCCTGCCCCAGCGGCACGATGTCCATCCGCACGTAGTGCTTCGGTTCCAGCCGCTCGGCGAACGACGTCCGCTCGACCGCGCCCGGGTAGACCACTGGCGCCGCCAGTGGCCGCCCCCTGAGATCGTGGGTCAACACCTGGCTGCGGTGAATGTGGCCGCACAGCGCAGCAGCAAAGCTCCCCGGTATCTGACTCCCCGGCACGACATCCGGTCCGGCGCGGAACGTGAAGTCGGACGGACCGACCTGAGCACCCTCCACGGTCTGGTGCATGCACAGGAGGTGGACATCAGCACTTGCCTCGTAGTGGCCGGTGCGGCGTAACAGGTCGCCAAACTTCTCGCGCACCCTGCGAGCAAAAGGGAACCCCGATAGCGCAATGGAGGCCGTCGGTGGCGAGCATATGGATGTCATGGGCTCACTGAAGAGGTGCAGCCCCGGATGGCTCGTCCACAGGTGAAGCGGAATCCTCGACCGCTCGTGGTTGCCCGGAACGAGAAAGACGGGAGTCCCTCGGTCAGCCACCTTCACCAGAGGCGCCAGAACCAGCTCAACCAGGGCTGGCGGTGCCTTGCTTCGATAGAAGAGGTCGCCGCCGTGCACAACCAAGTCGACCTCGCCCCTGAGCGCGGGTTCCAGGGCTCGCTCGAAGTTTGCGAAGAAGTCGTGCCCCCGTCGCCGCCTCTCCACACGCGGACGGAAGGGCAAGTCGAACCCCAGGTGCGTATCGGCGACGAGCAGGATTCGGACGCGGTTGGGTGACGCTGAAGAGAGAGCACCACTCATATTGTCAGACCTCGCACGCCACGGCTCGGATGGGGCAACCTGGCGAAAATGGCTGTGTCCATTGTACCTGTCCTCGCGCACTCCGGTAGGTGGTGATGGCCGGACGCTGGAGGTCGTCACCGGCCCACCCTGCCTGACCGGTCTCCGGCGCCCTGCCCGTCGTGGCTGGCCGCAGGAATTCGCCGAACCGCGCGGTTGCGCGCGACGTCTTATCGCCGGCGGTCGCGAGCTGCGGCGGCGGCCCTGCCCCACCCGCGCCATCAATCCGATGCTTGCGCGATTCTCTCGCCTCCAGGATACTACGGCCGCAAGATACTGCTGCCGTAGGGCTCTACG
>JAUVSX010000257.1 GCA_030596915.1 Chloroflexota bacterium
ACGTTGGCGGTGAGGGCGATCTCATCCTCAGTTGCGTTCAATAGCCGGGCAAGACGCTGGCGCGCCGCCCCGTAGCCGGTTCGCAACTCCCCGAACGCGTGCGGGGCAATCGTCCCTTCGGCCTCGACCAGGCGGATCAACCTGCAGAGTTCATCGGCTGTGGCAGCGGGGAGGGGCCCGTATGTGCCGCAGTTCAGGTACGTGTGGCGAGTGACGCCAGGAATGGCCGCGCGGACAGAGTGGACGTCGAGCATGGGTGGAACTCCTATCGAATGGTCTGCCTGGGGTCCAGCGCGTCGCGCAGCCCATCACCCAACAGGGTGAATCCCAGAACAATGAGAGCGATCATGCCGGCGGGGAACAGCACCATGTGCCAGAAGACCATGAAGTAGGCCAATCCCTCCTGGACCAGCTGCCCGAGGCGGGGAGTCGGTGGCGAGAGGCCCAGGCCGAGAAAGCTGAGCCCCGCCTCGCCGAACACCGCGGCAGGGATGCCCATCGCGACTGAGATGATGATCGGTGTCAGCGCGTTTGGCATCGCGTGCCGCCTGATGATGCGGGAGGAACTGGCGCCTATGGCCGTGGCCGAGAGGATGAACTCCTGCTGGCGCAGCGAGAAGAACTGGCCGCGGACGAGTCTGCACGGCCCGACCCAACTGGCGATCCCCAGCGCGATCACGATGTTGCGCATACCTGGCTGGATGACCGAGATCAGGTAGATGGCGATCAGATACCAGGGCAGCGCGGAGAAGATATCGATAGTTCTCGTAATGAACCAGTCTGTCGTCCCACCTCGCCAGCCAGCGACGGCGCCGAGGGGAAGGCCGATGGCCAGGGCCACCCCCTGTGTCAGGATCGCCACGATCAGTGAGGTTCTCGTCCCGTAGGCGATCCGGTCGAGCATATCACGTCCGAGGTAGTCGGTGCCGAGAGGGTGTTCCCAGGATGGCATCGCCAAGATGTTGCCCAGGTCCTGCTCGTTGAACCCTTCCGGCGCGATTATGGGAGCGCCAAAGCCGAGAATACAGATACCGATAACCAAGGCTAGCCCGACGATGGCCAGCTTGTTGCGCTTGAATCGGTTGAAAACGTCGCGCCACATGCTTCCCGAACGTCCGCGAGCCTGGACGAACTGAACGGCCGGCGCGGGCGCTTCGGAGGTTGCGGAGCTCATTCTTGCACGTCCTCTAATCGGACGCGAGGATCGACCACGGCATACAGAATATCGGTCACCAGATACGTTACCGAGATCAGCACCGCCCACAACATCGTGATACCCAGTATCATCGGGTAGTCGCGCTTGAAGCTCGATGAGACGAACCAACTGCCCAGGCCAGGGATGCGGAAGAGACTCTCGACAAAGATGGTGCCCGTCATCATCCCGGGAATTATCGGGAGAACGATCGTGAGCAGAGGAATAAGTGCGTTGCGCAGAACGTGGCGCGTGGCAATTAGAGGCTCCGTTAGCCCCTTGGCCCGCGCCGTGCGGACGTAGTCCGCCTGCATCACATCCAGGGCGGTCGCCCGCGTGTAGCGAGCGACGTATCCGCTCGCCCCGAGAGCCATCGCGAGGATCGGCATGATCCACGTTTCTGGCCCAGCCCACCCACTGGTGGGCAACCAGTGGAGTCGGACGGCAAACAGGAAGATCATCCCGATCGCCACAATGAAGCTCGGCGTGGTGATTGTCAGCGTCGTCAGAAACGTCACCACGTAGTCAATCCAGGTATTCTGGTTGTAGGCCGCGAGTAGGCCCAGCGATAGACCCAGCGTGATAGCGAGGAACGCGGCTATCCCACCAATCTTGATACTGACCGGCCACGTGCGACTGATGACCTCCACCACGGTCTCGCGGGGGCTCTGATACGAGACCCCGAAATCCAACCGGACCGCGTTGCGCAGGAAAGTGAGGTACTGCTCCCAGAGGGGACGATCCAGGCCGTATTGCTTTCTGAACATCGCCTTCTGTGCCTCGGAAAGCGGGATCTCGCCATAGGAATAGGGCCCGCCAGGAACAGTATGCGCGAGGGCGAAGGTGAAGACGGAGAGCACCAGTAGCGCGGTCAGTATCCAAAACAGACGCCTGGCGATATAGCCTAACATGGTCTGCTCACTGTCAGAGTATAGTTCGAGAAGTGCCAGGGGACAATGCAACCGTCCCCTGGCACTGTTGGTCAGGTGCAAAGCACGCTGCAGCTATGCGACGTGACCGGTGAGGCCTCGTTACTCCTCGGCGAAATAGAGGTTGGTCAGGTACCCATCGATGCCAGTGAACAAGCCTGACTTGTTCATCTCCAGGTACTCGCCCTTCAGGTTGGCAGAGTAGAGCCAGATCGTGAGCGGATGGAACATGAAGATGGCGCCCACATCGTCCGCCACCAGGATCTTTTCCGCCTCGTCGAACATGGCTTCCCGTTCCGCCGGCGAGCCAAGATAGGACGACGCCTCGGTTATCTTCGCGTCATAAGCATCGTTTGCCCACGGATGCCGGCCGACGGACTTCCAGATACCCAGAAGGTTGGATTGGTCCATGTAGTCAGCGCCGTAGGGAACGACGTAGAGCGGCTCCTCGTGCTTGAGGTTGTCGGTGAAGGTCTGGTAGTCCGCGGCACGGATTTCCAGCTCGATGTTCAGGGTGTCCTGAAGCTGCTTCTGCATCGCCTGCACCAGCGCCGAGACGGCTGCGCTGGGGTCGCGGACCCAGATGGTGAGCTTGGGGAACCCAGCGCCATCGGGATACCCCGCGTCGGCCATCAACTGCTTGGCCATGTCGGGATCGTAGGCGTAGTAGTCCTTGTAGGCGTCCGGCTTGGAGCCCACGAAGCCCGGAGGCAGCATGTTGTAGGCAGGCACTGCAAGCTGGGGAATGACGGCCCCGACCAGCATCGGCATGTCCAGGGCGTAAGCGAAGGCCTGGCGCAGCGTCAGATTGTCCTTGAAAGGCCATTGGTCGTCGGTGGTGTTGAAGCCCATGTAGTACGTCACCAGCTCAGGCTTCGGGTGCGCCTCTGCGCTCAGGCGCGGGTCGTTTGCTACCATCTCCAGATCGGCCGGGGACGCCGTTGCCGAATAGCCACCGACGCTGTACTGGCTGATCTCGTTATTCAGGTAGGCGGCCAGAGCCGTCTCCGCCGACGAGGCGAAGCCGATCACCGAACGGTTCACATACGGCAGGCGAGAACCCTTGTAGCTCGGGTTCAGCACCCAGGATACCTCCTGGCCCTTCGCGTAGGACTCCAGCATCCAAGGACCTGAGGATACGTAGGTGGCCGGGTCGATCGACCAGAACTCGCCCACCTCCTCGATGACGTGACGAGGCGACACCCACCACATCGCGGCCATCTGGGGGAAGTACGGCAGTGGGGCCTCCGTCGTGACCTCGAGGGTGTTGGCATCAACTGCTGTTATCCCGAGGTCTTCGGCCGACCCCTCTCCGGCGATCGCCGCGGCTGAGTTCTTGATCGTGCCGTTCCAGAACCAGCCGAAGTCGAAGACCCGGTCAGCGCCACTGAGGGCATACTTCATCGTCCACTCGAAGTCAGCCGCAGTGATCGGTGTGCCGTCGCTGAACTCCAGGCCATCGCGTATCTTGAACGTCCAGGTCAAGCCATCGTCAGATACGCTCCACTCTGTCGCTGCGCTGGGCTGTAGCTCCCAATCGGTGTTGGCCCATAGCAACTGCTCCTGCCCCCACCAAGGCGAGGCAATGCGATCATACACGCTGCGCATGTAGTCGTTGTACTTGCCCTCGATGGCGTCGAACCCGCCCCGCCAGATTTGCTGATCAAGCGGAAGCGCGTCGGCTGGCAGCGTCACGCCCAACGCGTTCACCATGGCCGGTACGTCTGTTGGCTCCGGCACGTCCGTTGCCGGGACGACGGTCGGTTCTGGGGCCTCGGTCGCTTCCGCAGCCTCGGTGGCTGCTGGCGCCTCAGTCGCCGCAGCCGGCGTCGGCTTTGGCGCGCACGCAGCCAGGATCGCCGCACCGGCTACCCCGGCGCTGGCCGCCAGGAACTCACGCCTACTCATCTTGCTCTTGCTCATCTCTGACCTCCTTGGTCTTATCTAAGATCTTCGGACAGATTGGACTGCACCTGGGACCGCCGGGCTCCCGCCCGGCATCCCTTCCTAGTTTCATCTAGGCATTTCGAACTGCACCACACGCGCTCGAAGAAATCGAACCGCTCAATAAGCACCTCCTATCAGTCACTAGCCAACCTTGGCCAGAACGGAGAGCGTACCAATGCTCTCGCACTCGTTCCCACAGGGAAACACACCGTACCTGGAGCATAGCCCTAGCAGATGCCGGTCAACCAGCTCGCGCGTGTGTGAGAAGTCCTTGTTCTTGATCGCGTCGAGAAACGCGGCGTGAGTGGCGTCAGAGTCGTATTCGCAGGCTCTGGCGGCATCCTGAATCTCCTGGCGCCACCCCAGCGCCCAGAAGGTATTCAGCAGGGGTACACCAATGCTGACCAGAATGCGGTTCCCGGATACCTCCAGCATGGCGCGGTGAAAGCGCCCGTGCTTGGCCGAATAGACGCCGGGAACGCTAGGGTCGACGAGTAGCTCGTGCAGAAGATGCTCCAGTCGCTCGACGCCCTCGGGGGTCGCTCTTGCGATGCAACTCTCAAGCGCCGCGAGGTCGAGCATCCCGCGCATCTCGATTGTCTCCTCGAGCGTGAGGCTCTCCAGGGAGTGCCTAAACGCGATCATATCGAGAAAGTCGGTGTCCTTCAGACCGCGCACGAAGATGCCGCGGCCATGCTGAATGTGGACCAATCCGAGCGCCTGCAGCGCCTGGAAGGCTTCGCGGACGACGACGACACTGACGCCTAGCTGCTCCGCCCACTCTTGCATGGTGGGCAGCTTGTCTCCTGGGCCAAGCTCGTTGTCAGCGACGTATTGCTGGATGCTTCGGAGGCAGTGCTGTGTGAGGCTAAGGCGTTTCGGTTTGGCAATCGGCGGCACGGATCGCAGTCTCCCAGCGGTTAGCGTTCGGTCATATGGTCATATGGTCATATGATGACTATGCGCCATTGTACCATGCCAGAGGTGATATGTCAAGAGGACCTGTGGAGCGAACGCGCGAATCCCTCGTCCCACACGCGTCCTGCGGAAGCGTTGGGAGAGGGGGAGACTCGGCGACGGGGCCACTCCACCCCCTCTCCTTGCACCGCCGTGGAACAGACGGTGCTGGTTTCATCGTTGCTCCAATCCCTCGTCCTCGAGGGCGTGGTAGCGGTGCCGGTGGGACGCACTCTGCTCCCCATGCTGCGTGTCATCTGCCGGGCTGGAGCCCGGCGCTCCC
>JAUVSX010000445.1 GCA_030596915.1 Chloroflexota bacterium
ACCGATGGAGATGCTCTCTTTCACCTGGAGTGCCCCACCGAGCCTGCCGGAAGTCAGCGGACAGCGAACGCACGTGATCGTACGCCTGTTCGTCGTGGATGATCGCCGGACGCGCGTCACTCTCTATCACGATGGCTGGGGATCAGGCGGCCAGTGGGACGAGGCCTACGAGTACTTCAGTCGGGCGTGGAACGAAATCGTCCTTCCCCGACTGAAGGACCGTTTCGAGCATGGCCCCGTCGATTGGGGCCGCCCGTAGCTCTGCCAATCGGCGACGCTGGCTGGCCAGACCTAACGACTCTGACCCTGCCAGCCCGGAAAACTCGGCCCGGCGGCGCGGCTCTGATCCGTTGACGCTCATCTCTGGGCCTGGTATAATCATCGCAGCTTCCCGCCGGCTTCGATGAGCGGATCTGGCGCAATTCGGCTGGGCCCAGCGCCTGGCGCGCCGCGACCTCGGCAGGTCGATCGCAGTGTGCCGCGGTCCAACCCAAAGGATGATGACCAATGATCATCGCCATCACGAATCAGAAAGGCGGCACCGGCAAGACAACGACGACCATCGGCCTTGCTGGCGCCTTCGGCGAGGCTGGGCGCCAGGTTCTCGTTGTGGACCTGGAACCGCAGGCGAACTCCACGCGCCACTCAGGCCGGGCGCCTGAGGACCAGGAGGAGACCATCTGGACGGCGCTGCAGGCGGCTGGACAGCTCCGGAACATGAATCTGGGCGCGGAAGATCTTCGTGCGATCCTGGACGATATGTGGGAGTCGCGTTCCTTCGACCTGACACAGGTACCCATCGTGCGGCGCCCCAATGGCAACCCATACGACCTTATTCCGAGCGAAATTGGGCTAAGTGATGCCGATCTCATGCTCGCCTCTGCAGTTGGTCGCGAACGCCGGCTAGCCAACGTGCTCGACGGTGTCCAGGCAGATTACGATTACATCCTGATCGATTGCCCGCCTCACCTCGGCATCCTGACGCTCAATGCCCTCACGGCGGCAGAGGGCGTGATCGTTCCGCTCGAGTCGGCATTTTTCGCATCCAAGGGGATGAACCAGCTCTTCCGAGTCCTGATCGACGTCAAACAGAATCAGAACTACCGTCTCAGCGTGCTCGGGGTGCTTCTCACTCAGATCGACCGGCGGACGAGGCACAGCCCCCAGATTGCCGCCGAGGCGCGGGAGGCCGTGTCGAAGCGCCTGCGCGTCTTCGACACCGAGATACCTGTCAACGTGGATTTGGCCGATGCCTCGGCCTCTGGGGTCTGTGTGACCCTGCACGCCCCGCGGAGTCGCGGCGCGGAGGCGTATCGGCAGTTGGCGCGCGAGATCGAGAGCATTCGATATGGCAAAGAAGCGTATCCTAGGCACTGAGAAGCTGTTCGAGGAGACGGAGGTCGTTACGGCGGCTTTCGCCGATCAGCCGGACGTCCTGACGCGGGAGATCCCCATCAGTCGTGTGGTTCCCAGCCGCTTCAATGCGCGCCGGACCTACGGTCTCGCGTCGCAGGACGAACTCGCGCGGTCAATGGCGGAGCATGGTTTCATCGGCGCGCTCGACGGTAGAGAACTGCCCGACGGACGTGTCGAGCTGGCCTACGGCTCGCGCCGGCTTCTTGCCGCCAAGGCTGCCGGCCTGCGAACGGTACCGGTCACGCTGCGCGACTGGAGCGACGCGCAGATGTGCTTCGTCTCCCTGGCCGAGAATCTGGCACGGGAGAACCTGATCGCAGGGGATGAAGCGGCTATGGTGCGCCAGATGCGGGACGACTTGGCGCTCGCCATCCAAGACATCAGCCGCGGGCCAGGCAAGTCGGACCTGTGGGTGAAGGAGCGGCTAGCGGTCGGTGAAGCTTCCACAGCCCCGGATCAGAAGGGCCCGGAGGAGCAGGCGCTAGAACAGATTGTCGCCTCGCTACTCAAAGGCGCGCCTGTCTATAGTCAAGACGTCCCCTTCGATGAGGCCTTGGACCCGCTCCGGCAAACTGCGCCGGGAGACAGTCCAGAGAGGAATGGGCGACCGAAGCCCCAACCGGCTGGCAGCACGTTGGTGCCGCCGGGAGCCCCTTGGGTCGCTACCGGGAGCACGATGCTTGTCCTCGCGATGGAGGCGTTGAACGGGTTCGACGCTGCTTCGCTGCCCGACGGAGAGATTGACGAGGCGCTCAACTGGCTCAACAGACGTGCCGGGAAGGTCGCGACCCTCATCGTGTCCCTCGAAGACGGCGGCCAGACGTAGGCCCGCAGCTACCAGCCCAGCGCGTATCCGATATTCCCCTTCGCCGACGCGCCGCCAAGAATGACGCCACGGGCGCCGTCATAGCGGATGCCCATCACCTTTCCGTGCACCCATCCCTCGTCCAAGGAGATCACGTGCCCGCGCCCGGCGAGCGCCTCGCGGACCTCGGGAGGGACCCGGTTCTCCACCGCGACGCCAGCCGGGGTGGCCTGGCGCGGATAGAAGGACGAGGGGACGTGTAGCGAGTAGAGGGTCGGTGCATCTAGCGCTTCCTGGATGCCCATGCCGAAGTCGACGTAGTTGAGGAAGAACTGCAACGTCCACTGGTCTTGGCTGTCGCCGCCAGGGGTCCCGAAGACCATATAGGGCTCACTGCCCTTGGTGACGAGCGTGGGCGTCAGCGTGGCTCGCGGCCGTTTGTGAGGCGCAAGGGCGTTCGGCCGCCGCGCGTCGAGGTAGAACATCTGGCCGCGAGTGCCCATCGGGAAGCCGAGGCCCCGCACGACAGGCGACGAGCCAATCCACCCCCCGCTTGGCGTCGCGGCGACCATATTGCCGTGGCGGTCGACGGCGTCCAGTTGCGTCGTGTCGCCCAAATGACTTGCGTTGGCCTGCGTCGAACTGTGCGCGCGCGCTTCCCATCCGAGTGCACGCCGGTTGTCCCCGCGCACGTCGAAGGTCAGGTAGTCCGGTACACCTCTGCCCACGTCGCCCGGGCGCAGCTCTCGGGACGCGTCTGGCCCGATAAGGCCGCGCCGGTCGTCGTTGTACGCCTGCGATAGCAGCACGTCGAAGGGGACATCGTCGAACCGCGGGTCGCCGTAGTAGGCTTCACGATCGGCGAACGCCAGCTTGGCGCACTCGATCCAGGTGTGCAAGTATTCGGCCGAGTTGTGGCCCATGCTCGCCAGGTCAAAGCCCTCCAAGATCGCCAACTGCTGAAGGAAGACGGGTCCCTGAGTCCAGGTGGGGCACTTGTGTACGTCGAGGCCGCGGTAGTTGAGCGTGACAGGATCCTCGACCGTGGCTCGCCATTCGGCCAAGTCCTCATATGAGAGCAGCCCGGTGTGGGTCGCGCCGCTTGCATCGGCCACCGGGGTCTCGGTGATGAAGCGGATGATCCGCGCGGCGACCTCGCCCTTGTAGAAGACGTCGCGAGCCGCCTCGCTCCCTGCGACCCTCCCACTGGTCCTTGCAGCTTCCTCCGCCCGGCACATCGCGCGCAGTACG
>JAUVSX010000519.1 GCA_030596915.1 Chloroflexota bacterium
GCATTGCCCAGACTATCCGTATGACCGCGCGCAGCCCTACGGACTCGCGCTTACCCTGGGCGGCGGCGAGGTGACTCTGCTCGAGCTGACGAGCGCCTTCGGCGCCTTCGCCAGCCGCGGCGTACGTGTACTCCCTTCCCCGATCCTGCGCATCGAGGATAGCCAGGGAGAGGTTCTCGTGGACAACGCCGCGCCGCCTGGCGAGCAGGCGATCTCGCCGGAGCACGCCTATCTTATCACGAGCATTCTCTCGGACGCGGAGGCGCGCTGTGCCGAGTTCCAGTGCCCCAGCGCGCTGCAACTGAGCAGGGCGGCCGCTGCGAAGACGGGCACAACGACCGACTACCGGGATGCCTGGACAGTCGGCTACACGCCGAACCTGGTGGCGGGCGTCTGGGTGGGCAACTCCGACAACTCCAAGATGATCGAGGTTCCCGGGTCGCGGGGCGCTGCACCGATCTGGCACGCCTTCATGGAGGCGGCTCTCGCGAACCTGCCCGTACGCGAGTTCCGGCGGCCCTCTGGGGTTGTCGATCACGAGATCTGTGCCGACTCGGGTGCGCGACCCACTCAGTACTGCCCGAATCGAAGACGGGAGGTCTTCGCTGAGGATCAGCCGCCGCTCGATGAGAGCCACGACTGGTACCAGATGGTGAAGATCGACGCCTTCACCGGACTGCTGGCGAATGGATTCTGCGTCGATCACATCATAGAGCAGCTGATGCTCGTCATCACTGACCCGCGTGGACGCGAGTGGGCGCAGGCCCACCCGGAGCATTTCGGTGACCTGCCTTTGGCGCCAATCGACTTCTGCACGGAGAGCACCGGGCGCCCCGAGGTGTTTATCTCGCAGCCATCCGCTGGTGTGACTGTCCAAGGGGTTGTGGCGCTCTTCGGCACGGTGCAGCTGCCCAACTTCGACCACTATGACGCGCAGTTTGGGGTGGGCGCCAATCCTCAAGGCTGGGGATGGATCAGCGGGCCGCACCTCGCGCAGGCTCGGGCCGGCTGGTTGGCCGAGTGGGATACTACGCAACTGGAGGCGGGTCTGTATACGCTGCGCATCACGGCCTTCGGCCGTGAGCGGCATCGAGTCGGGGCTCGCGTGCTTGTTGTCGTTGCTAACCCGACCGAGACACCTACCCCCACACCAACCCAGACGCCGACGCCAACCACGACTGTCACGCCCAGCCTCACGCCCACGGAACTGATCACGCCGAGCCCGACCGTGACATTGACGCCGGAAGCGTCGCCCACGCCGACCGGAACACCTATGCCGACGGCCACCGCGACTCTACCACCCGCCATTACGCCCACCGGTGTAGTGACGGACAGCCAGTCTGCCACCGAGACCCTGGGCATCCACGCCTCTGGCGGTGGGTAGTGCGCTAGAGGGCTAGCGGCAGCTCCCACGCGGTGACGCGCTCACCCGTTGGCTCGAACCCCAGCCGGCGATACAGCCTGCGCGCGCGTCGGTTGTTGGCCTGGGTGTTCAGCGTGACCTGCTGCGCGCCCCCTCGCCAGAGCCGCCGCAACGCACCGCGCATCAGTACCGAACCGATGCCGTGCTCCTGGTGGAGGGGGTGTGCGGCGACGCGGTTGAGGTGAGCCATAGGTGGACGGAGGTCGCCCTCAGCGTATCCCACGACCTCACTTCCCATCTCTGCAATGATGAAAAGGGACGAGGTATTCAGTCTCCGGCTCATCGTCGCCTGGCCGTAGCGCCAGTGGGGGGTGAATGCGGCCGCATCGACGCCCATAATGGCCGCGAGCTCCTCCTGTCTGGCGGGTCGCACGTTGGCCTCGCTGTGGTCGGCTGTGGGCAGATCCTGACTGAGCTTGGCCAGCGTCTCAACGTCAGTCAGTGGTTCAAAGCCGCGGCCGCTCAGGCATGGCGCCGCCCAGCCCCAGTAATCCATCCAAGCCAGGCTGCGAGCGCCGCGCCGGCGAAGACCGTCGAGGACGGGCGGGAGGGCCACGCGGAGCCAGTCGTCCACATCAATACCGTCCTGGAGGCTGGCAAGCCGCACCCACGCCACCGGCGACTCGTCGGGCCAGGCGAACAACGCGCCCACGACGGCCCGTGCCTGTTCGACGACCACGAACACGTCCTCCATCAGGTACTCTTCCCACCACCACAGCTTGGGAAGAGCGCGACGAGATGCCCGGTTGAGAGTTTCAACAATCAGCCAATCGTCGGGGCGTGCTGACCTCACTCGCAGTGTCATACCCGGTATTCTCCGACTTCACTGTAGCACGGCGCGGGATGTGGGTCAAGTTGTGCTTTCATCATGTTTCGTGTACACTCTGATCTGATGCAGTGGGACTTGCGGACACTTGCAGGGGTGGCCCCGGCAGAAGCAGAAGGGCTCGCTGTCGGTGTGGCCCGGGAACGTCGTCGATATTGTCACGAGCGTGGAAGAGAAGCATATGGCTGACGCGGGACGACAGAAGGCTCTGGAAACAACCCTGGCAAACCTCACGAAACGGTTCGGCGAAGGGATCGTGATGCGCCTGGGCGAGGCATCGCACCTGGACGTGGAGGTGATCCCCACGGGGTCCCTCGCCCTGGACCACGCCCTCGGCGTCGGTGGCATTCCCC
>JAUVSX010000388.1 GCA_030596915.1 Chloroflexota bacterium
ATGGACTTCGATGTCCTAGAAGCACTGCGCATCGAGGTAGCTGATCTTGCTGAGCGGGCCGGTATCGACTTTGAACCGGTGTGCACGGGCTACCCGCATCACTGCCTCGTCCCCGAATTGCGGGAGCGCGCGGGGCGCTACGGCCTGATCGAGATCGAGGGCAACACTGCGGCCGCCTTCATTGAGCAGCTCACCCCCATGGACACCGGCGGCCTCCGTCAGGACGAATGGCGGCCTGTCGTCCTGCTCGAAGGGCATGGCGACGTGATGAGTCCGGCCCTGCTCCAGCGTCGTGGCTTCGGCTTTGGTACGTACCGATTGGTCGTGCCTACGGACCGGTCCCGGCGGGTGGCAGCCTGGCTGCGACATCTCTCCGACGGCTTCGTCCGCTTCGACGACGCAGATCTATGGGGTAAGCTGCCTGGCCCGATTGTCGTGCGCGACCTGGACGCGGCCGACGCGACCATCCCTGAGCTCGCCGCTTTCGAGGCAGGGGAAGAGGATCTGCCCGAACCGCACACGTCGCACAAGCCCTACTTCATCGGGCTACACGCGCCAGGCTACGTTGACCCCGAGGGTGACGCGCTGCCACCGTTCCGGTGGGAGGCTCCGGTCGACGACGAGCGTCATCGCCGTACGCCGCTATATGACTGGCACGTGCAGAACGGGGCAAAGATGGCGCCCTTCGCCGGCTGGGAGATGCCCCTCTGGTACACGTCGATCAGCGACGAGCACCGGGCCGTACGGGGCGCCGCCGGTCTGTTCGACGTCTCCCACATGGGCATATTTGATGTGACCGGTCCGCACGCGGCCTACTTCCTCAACTTGGTGGCTACCAACGATGTTAACGCGCTCCGGCCTGGCGAATCCCAATACTCGTACTTGCTTGATCCCGAGGGACGAGTCATCGACGACATCATGGTCTACCGTCTAACGCCGTCGCGATTCCTGACCGTCGTAAATGCCGCCAACACGGAGAAGGACTGGGCTTGGCTCGAGGCGGTCAACAAGCACAAGGTGCGAATCGACGAACTGCGGCCCTGGGCGCGAGCCTCCTTCGAGGCAGAGCTGCGGGACTTGCATGACCCACACGAAAGCTACTCCTGGCAAGCCGACCTGGCGCTGCAGGGGCCGCGCTCGCGCGATGTGCTGCTGGCCTTGCTTGATGCCACACCGGCGTCTGCCGCGACCGCGGAGATACGCGCGCGCCTGATGACGCTGAATCGCGGCGAAGTCATTGAAGTGCACATCCCGAACCACCGTGGGCCCGGAGGCGTGCTCGATCTATTCATCGCGCGGACGGGTTACACGGGCGAACGGATGGGTTTCGAGATCTTCATCCATCCCGACGTCCTGGGCACGCTATGGGAGCTGCTGCTTGAGGTGGGTGCGCCATCAGGCCTCCGTCCGGTCGGGCTCGCTGCGCGAGACAGCCTGCGCATTGAGGCCGGGCTGCCGCTGTACGGCCATGAACTGGCAGGCCCGCTCGACCTGCGACCCGACGATGCAGGCTATGCGGGCTTCATCAAGCTGCACAAGCCGTTCTTCGCTGGACGCCGCGCATATCTCGAACATCGTCAGGCACTTCGCATGACAGTCGTGCGCTTCCGCATCGCGGAGAAGGGCGTGCGCGTCCCGAAGCTGCAGGACGTGGTGACGGAGAGCCGCGGCCGGGTCATCGGAGAGGTCACGTCGTGCTCGCTCGACACAGAGGGCTACCTTGTGGGGATGGCGCATGTCGACGAGCGTCACGCCAAGGAGGGAACGGAGCTCAACATCTTCCCCCACCCCACCCGGGAAACGTGGGACAAGCCGTACGACGAGCTTGAGCTAGGCGACCGCCTCGTGGTGCACAGCGAGGCCACGGTCGTGAGGCGGTTCAGAAAGAGGTAGGCCCACTACCAACCCGCTACCGCCGGATGACAATCCGCCGGCCACGTGCTCGCGTATCCGACGGGGACACCCGTCGCCCCGACGAGCGTCGTCCCCTGCGAGCACCTGGCGAAAGGCGGCGCGTCACTTGCCGCGTGACCTGATCTCCCCGAACTCCAGCGAGGTCTCGATGAAGGCAGCGATGTTCTCGAGCGGCACCTCGGGTTCGAGCACGTGCGTCGGAGAGATGATGAATGCCCCGTCACGCCCGATCGTCCTCACCCGTTCCCGAATCGTCTCACGCACGTCATCCGGCCCGCCAAACGGCATCGTCGTCTGGGTCCCAATCGAGCCGTCGATGACAAGTCGGTCGCCGTACTGACGTTTGACAGACACAGGATCCAGGCACTCGGGCTGCACGGGGTTAAGGATCGTGACGCCAATCTCCATCAGCTCAGGGATGATGGTCTCGATGTTGCCGTCGCTGTGATACCAGATCTCCAGGTCCGGCTTGATGGCCCGCGCGGCGGCGTAGACCTTCGCCCAGCGTGTCTTCATGAACCGCCGCCAATGGTCACGCCGGAACATCAGCCGCTGCTGGTTCGCGACATCATCGCCCGTCCGGATGACGTCGACGCCGGCCTGCGCAGCAGCGCAGGCGATGGCCAGGTTTCTCTCAGTGAGGCGGTCGAGAATGCACTCACACCACTCTGGCCGGTCGATCATATCCATTAGGAAGGGCTGATAGCCGCGGATCTGCCAGGCGTCCTCGTACATATGGCCGACCCAGCACGACGCCACCCGGCCTCGAGCGTGCGCGTCCTCGACGTCGGCGCGCATATGATCACCGCTGTATCCCTCGACGCTCGGAAACGGGAACGACTCCAGGTCTTCCAAGCGCTGCGCATCACGTAGTGGGCTGACGTAGCGCGTGAAGTGGAAAAAGCCGTGCGGAACCTCCAGCACGCCGATTTGGTTGATGAAGGCGTCCGCCGGTATCTCCAGACCCTCGAAGTAAGGCCGGAAGTCCGGTCCGGGAGTGGTTGTCTCTTCGGGGGAGCGCATAGCGATCACGACCGGGCTATACATTCCAAGGAAGTCGCCCAGATCGGCCGTCTCGCCTGCGCCGTAGCGCTCCCGCACGCGCCGCTCAAGGTCGGGGGTGAAGCTGGCGTAGAAGAGGAAACCCTCGTGAGGTTGGTGAGCCACGGTGGCTCGGAAGCAGTCGAGTTGGGATATCATGGTCTACTCCTTCCTGCCTTCCCGAAAGATGGTAGGGGACCCCTAGCCGAGTCTCATCCACGGTCCTGCGATGTGGCGCCACCTGGCAGGTCACACAAGGATCTTCCGGGAACGTCCCTAGATCTCGTCCGTCACGTCACCTTGCAGGACGATCCGACGCGGTCTGGTCGTCGGACGGTCCACGAGCGGCCGCGCCATCGAACGGTAGGTGCGATGCGGGGTCGCGCTCGCAAGTCCGGCTAGGCACTCGCGCAGGACTCGCCCCTCGTTCTGCGCGGGCGCGTCCAGCCCCAGAAGGCAGGCGAGCGTTGGGGCCAGGTCCGTCGTGCAGACCCTGGCCTGTTCGTGGGCTGGCAGATGCCCACGCGAAGCTATTCCCGGCCCGGCCAGCACCAAGGTCCCAAGGACGGAGCCGACGTCCGTCTCGTACGTCGTCACCATAGGCCCGTGGCTGCCGCCGCCGCAGGGAAAGACCGTCCGGGTCTCGCCCATTCGCAGCACCTCGGGACCCGACCAACGGTAGCCCCCGCTGTAGCAGTAGACGACGTCCCCTATGTGTGGACCCCACAAGCTCACCATCGGCGCATCCTCGCGGACCAGCACGAACGCCAAAACGTGCTCTCCCGTCTCGGGATCCTTCAGATCGCGCATCGCCGCTACCACATCCGCGCGCAACCTCCCGTACTCATCAGGCGGGACGATGCCTCCATCGTCCCGCCCCAGCAGGCTGAGCCACAGGTGGTTCTGGGCGAAGAAGACCTTGCTGCGGGTCCAGTCGACGTCCCGTCCATCCGGCGTGAGCGCGACCCAGTCGCCCCCCCTGAGCGCCTTCTCGGGGGAGCCCCCTGTCCGGTTCGCCTGCAGCCCTCGGTCGTCGCCG
>JAUVSX010000237.1 GCA_030596915.1 Chloroflexota bacterium
ACATCTCGTCGTCCTTGACCAGGTCGGCGCCACCCAGCGCGCTCTGGTAGACCTGATTGGCGGTCGCCTCCGGCGTCATGCCCATCTTGGGCTTGATGATCTGAAGGACGAGGGGACGCTCCGGCACGCCAAGCTTCTCACGCAGTCCCGTGATCCCGAACTTGGGTCCCTTGAAGAGCTTGGCGACCTTCTCCGGGATGAAGACGTCGAGCAAGCGCATCTTGGTGGGGAAGGCGAAGCAGTTCCCCGAGATGGAGAGCAGCAGCATCGGCACGTTCACGTTGACTTCCCAGGACGCGATGGGAAACGCCAACTGAATCACAGCCTTCTTCGTGCCGTCCGGCGCTGGCACCTCATAGTAGCCCAGCACCTTGCTGGTGAGCTTCTCCCGGACCTCCGGCGTCTCCTCGCTGACCTCGACCCAGGTCGCAGTCGAGCCTTCGAGGGCAAGCCGTTGCACCTGCCCTAGATGGTCGATGAAGTCACTATCCGTGACGACATCCTCGATGTAGTAGGTGCCAACTACGTACTCGTCGCGGTCGATGCTCTCCCACTGGTAGTTGAACATATGGGGATCGAAAACCTGCTTAACCATCATCGAACCTCCTTCAGGTTTCTGGAGAATTGGGCCTACGCCCCTACTGGGGCGCCCACTTCCTGGGGCACCGCCTATGAGGGCGCCTCCTCTTGGGGCGCGCCCACGTGGTGAATGCCGACTGGTTGCCGGAACACGACAACCTGTATACACAAGTGCACAGCCATTATAGCACGCCTGAATCGGCGTGTCAAACAAGGCCCGCTGACAACAGCAGTTATCAATATGAGGCAAGAAGCCGGCGGTCTGTCCGCTTTCGCCCGAAACGCTGGCAAGATACGCCGAAATCACCGGGTTGCCAGCGCAGTAGCCCCGGTCATTTCGGGCAAGAGGTCCATATTGAGAATTGCTGCCCTGACAAGCGTCAGCGGGGCGCTGACGTATTCGACCCGAGCCGCGCGCAGGGAAGCCAATAGTACGCGGGGAGATGCCGCACACCCAGCGCTCAAGAGCAACAACTGCGCCAGGCCCGCGGCGGGTTGATCCCGGCCCGCCTGGCACGCGCCGGGAAGCGCGCGCCACACGTGACGCGACGCGCGGTTCGCGACGCGCTCACGCAGATGGCGGCCTATCCTAGAAAAGCGTCAGCTCGCGCCTGAGAATGCGGGTGCGGATGGAACTGACCTGGGCGAGATGCTCGTCGAGAATGGACTCCACGTCGGCCCGAATGCTGGAAGTGAGCGCTCCGCCGTTCAGGCGCACCACGGCGTTCGCCATCAATGGCTGGTCGAGTGCCGCCCCAATCTGGGACAGGAGGTACACCGTCGCATCTCGGACCGCGGGCACCTGGGCCACGATATCCTGTGCCGCCACAAGAGCCAGCACATTGTAGACCTTGCCAACGTGAGAGATGGGGTTCTTACCGCAGGCCGCCTCGAGACTCGTGGCCCGGAACGGCGCGATCACACCGTTGACCCGGTTCCCGCGGCCTACCGAACCGTCGTCACCCATCTCGGCCGAAGTACCCGTGAGTGTCAGGTAGACCGAATCACACGTCAGGTCATCGGCCGTGTCGACCACTACCGTCACCGGCCGATCTCCCAGGCCGGAGGCGTACGCCTGGATTGCAGCTTGGGTGGCCTGCTTCACCTCGACGTACTCGGCCGCGTCAGCGACTTCCGTGGCGATGAACGGTACAGCAACCGTCAGCACCATCTCTCTGCCCCGCCGGAGACCCATCACCTTCACGTCCTCGCCCACGGGGAAATCGTTGATGAGATCGTAGTTGATGTACTGGGCGGTCTCGTAGACAGCGTGCTCTAGCGCTGAACGGGGCCAATGGCTGACCCCAAAGCTGGTGTCGTTCGCCGTGGTACACTCCACCATGTGCTGCAGCTCCTCGGATCCCCGTCCCGCATAGCAGTCAATGACCATGTGCCGGTCGGGATCGAGACGCTTCATCGTCTCAGAGATGTGATGCTTTGCGGCCGTGATGGCGATATCATCCATCGGGACTTTCGAGCCCATGTAGGCGGGCGTGCCACGCCCCGCAAGCTGAACCCGTATAGGCTTGAGCATGTACCCGCCGCCGTAGCCGACCTCGACCTCTCCGGCCACCAACTGCACTTTGTCGAAGTTGTGGTGCAACAGCACCCCCAAGTTCTCCTGGCACCAGCGCGAGTACTCGACCGAGATGCGCTCCGCCATTCCGTCGCACAAGCTATCGGGATGACCAATCCCCTTGCGCTCGACGATCTCGACTGGAATGTCGTCGATGGCCCGACCGTCGGCCTCGGCGACTACGATGTTGCGTTTCGGCATCCGAACCTCCCCAGTGTGCTCTCTGTCGCGGGGGTCTAGGAAGAAGCCCCTCTGGGGACAGAGGGGCTCGATTCTCAAGAACCACCTCTTATCTTCCAGAAATCCCTCTCTGCCGGAATTGGCACCACGTCAGCCGCTGTGGCCGACTGGTGGCCGAGGTGTCACAGGGCCGGTCCCTCCACCTCTCTCGATAAGAGCACCAAGCAATATGTGATTTGCGGGCAATGATACCACCGGCTGTATCGGCTGTCAAGCTTCAGGTGGATCTAGCGTGTGTTCCAGTAAGGGGCAACCCTCCACCGCTCCACACGTAGGATTGTCAAGATGGCGTGCATCTTGAGGGACTCGGCGACGCAAGCTCACTGCGTGGCGGAGGATCGCCGGGTCACACTGGGCACTGGCCGCAGGACTGAAATGCACCCGTTCTTCTCAGCTCGGAAAGCGCGAGGGCTCACTGTGCGGTTCGCTCGACCGCGCCAACGTCAAGCACGTCGCTCTCGTCCCCGTGCTCCAGCTCTCCGGGGCCGACCAAGGCCTTCGCTGTCCCCTCGCTCTCCACCCTGAGCTGCCACCCGCGCCCGGCACACCGCGCAGCGGAGCTACCTATACCGCTCGAGGAGGGCGGCGGTCAGTGATTGCATTTCCCGCTCACGAATCTGGAAGTTCTCCCAACCGGTGAAGTGCGCACCGGTCGTGAATAGCACAGACCCCAGATACCGATCGCCGTGCACGTCGTTCCACTCCGCCGTCAGCCGGTCGCATTCCATGATATCGGCCAGATAGCGCTCCCAGTCGCCGTTGTAGCACTTGGGAGACATCCATCCATCGTGAGGCAGCAGCAAGTAGCCCCCAGCGATCGCCGACGCGTCGGGCGAAGGAAGGATGCCTGGACCCCGCACGCTGGGGTCGTACCGGGGGATGAGGACGACACGTGCTCTCTCTTCCTCCGCCAGCTCAGGAGACCCAGTATCCTCCAGTTCAGTGATGCGTCTGTTGCGAGCCGCCCACATCTCGGAGAACTCGGCGGCGTCTTCGATGAACTCTCCGCCCACGGCCCCGCTCTCACCCCCAAACCACCGGACGTAGATCCCCTCCGCCTCGAACACCTTGTCCATCTCAGCCCACCGGCCGGCCAGGTAGGGCCAGTGCTGGACCAGCCCGCTTTCGCTGGGGTTCGCATACCAGTAGTTGTGGTACCCCATCATGCCGCCGGTCTCCTCGCACTTGCGCGCGAGCGGCACGAGCAGCTCGAACTCCCATTCGCCCGGGTTGCCTACCGCCGCACAGAACGGCACCGGAGCGACGCGCGGCTCCGCCTCGAGCAGCACGTCGCAGAAGGCAATGTCGACGTCGCGACTGCGGATCAGGTCGGGCGTGTTGCCCGTCGCGTACACCTCATTGAGAGACTCGACGTAGAAGTAGGGCGCCTCTATCCCGGGCAGCTCCTGTTCGAGCCGGTCGCACACCTCGTGCAGGCTATCCCTGTAGTACCCTACCCACACTCGTGCGCCGTCCTCCGGGGTTGGCGCTCCGAAAACGGCGTCGTAGCCATTGCCAGGATGCCGGTATACTGCCACCGTGCTGGGATTGGTGCGCAGAATGCCCGAGACGTCCTGCATCGACGCCAGCACCTTACAGGTCGCTGGCTTGAGGTCCCGTATGAAGGCGTCCCAACCTGCTTCCATCGTCTGCAAATGCAGCCCAACGTGCCCACGCGTCTCGCGCGGAGGCGGTGGGGGAGGAGGCTCCGGTATCTCCACCTCTGTGAGCAGACGCCAGCTCTCCACGCCCTGATAGTGCTCGTCGAGCCAGCCCTCCAGGTTCTTCCACGGATCGAGCATCCAGTAGCGATCGCCCTCGCGGCGCAACACGACGACGAAATGCTCCAACTCGGCTGGTTCGACCTCCGCCAGGCATAGCTTGCCCTCGTCCATGTGAGCGTGGGCCGCCTCGTCCTTGCCAGAACTAATCTGTAGGCCCAGCTTCTCCTCTATCGCTGACCACAGCGCCTGGCAAGGCCCAGCCTGGCTGTAGCCGTCCTGACCCAACGTTTGATCCACGGTCAGCGGAGTCGCCGCCTCATCGATGCCGTAGAAGCGCTGAGCCATCGCGATGCACGTGATGTACGCACCAGACTCGCAGATCGTAAGCGTACAGCTATCTCTCCCGAAGCTGCTCTCGGCCCACTCGGGATCACACTGCCAAAGAAGCAGCTTCTCCGTCGGCGGCTCAGGTGGCGGGGGCTCGGGCGGCTCGACAGCCGTGACCAGGCGCCAGCTCTGTACCCCGGGATAGTAGTCGTCGAGCCACCCCTGAATCTCCTTCCACGGGTCGAGAATCCAGTACATCCCATCTTGATGCGGCACGACGAGCACAAAATGCTCGTAGTCGGCCGGCTCGACCTCAGCCATCGCACAGCCGCCCTCTTGGAGGTGGACATGGGCGGCCTCCGTCGTGTCTTGCCGCAGCGACAGGCCCAACCGCTCCTCATAGTGACTGCCCCCGCTCCGCCAGGCCGCGATGCACCCGGCATAGCCCTCGGGCCCCAACGCCTCGTCCACAGTCCCAGGCGTCGCCTCGGGGTCGATGTCATTGAACCGCTGCGCCATCGCCAGGCAGGTGATGAAGCAGCCCACCTGGCCGATCGTCTGATGGCAGTTCTCATCGCCGAACGACTCGTCCTTCCATTCAGGATCGCGCTGCGACAGCAGGATGTCGGATAGGGCTGGCGGCAACGGAGGAGGAGCTGGTGGCGGCTCCTTTGGTGGCGGCATCTCCCTGGCCTCGTACGTGTCGAGGCCCGGATAGTAGGTATCGAAGAAGCCCTCGAGATCACCGGGCCAGGACTCGGGCCGGTAAGCGACCACAGCGCGCCTGGTGAGATGGGGAGAGTCGACTCCCGCATCGTCGGCGCTGAAGCCGACCGTCTCCCGGCTGTCGAAGTGCTCGTTGAGAACCGAGCGCGCCTCATCCAGGGTCACGTCCGGAGGCAGGAGCACGTACGTGCGCTCGTACTGGCGTGACTCCTTCGGCGGCTCGGGCTCCGGCGGGGGTGGAGGCGGAGGCGGAGGCGCGTCACCGACAACAACCAGACTCGCATCATCCCAATAGGCGTCATTATGTTTGAACGCCCAAAGGGTTGTCGAGCGCAGGAAAACGGTGACCTCCTCGGACTGAGCGACGGCATCAACGGATAGCTCCTG
>JAUVSX010000265.1 GCA_030596915.1 Chloroflexota bacterium
CGCAAACGCGCGACAGGCCAGCCCCACCCCTACCTGCGAGACAAGGTCCTGGGTATGCTGTTCTTCTTCAGCAGTACCCGCACCCGCTGTTCATTCGAGGCGGGGATGGCCCAGTTAGGCGGGCACGGAGCTTTCATCGACTCGCGCACGACCCAGATATCCCACGGCGACACCGCCAGGGAGATCGGGGAGATACTGGGACGCTACTTCGACGGAATCGCCATCCGCCAGTGCGACTGGGACTACGGTAACAAGTACCTCAACTGGGTCGCCGAGGCGTCCCGCGTGCCGGTGCTCAACATGCAGTGCGATCTCTACCATCCGTTCCAGTGCTTGGCCGATCTGATGACCATCATCGAGAAGAAGGGCCGCGACTTGCGCGGGAAGAAGATGGTCGTTTCCTGGGCATATGCGGCCTCGTACCTCAAGCCCCTCTCGGTGCCGCAGTCGTTGATCCTCCAGATGCCACGCTTCGGCCTTGACGTGACCCTCGCCTATCCTGAGGAGTTCAGCCTGGTTCCTGAGATCGTGGATGAGGCCCAAGCACAGGCCCGCAAGCACGGCACCGGCTGCGAGATCGTTCACGATATGGACGAAGCGTTCCAGGACGCCGAGATCGTGTACGCCAAGTCGTGGGGCCCTATGATGACGACGACTGATCCCGAGGAGGGCAAACAACTCCAGGACAAGTACAAGACTTGGATCACGGATGGGCGCCGCATGGAACTCGCCAAGCCAGGCGCTATCTATATGCACCCGCTCCCGGCAGATCGTGACGTCGAGGTCACCAGCGCGGTTATGGATGGCCCCAACTCAGTCGTGTTCGACCAAGCCGAGAACCGCCTGCACGCCCAGAAGGGCGTGATGGCCTTGACGATGTGGTAATCCGCGACGCGGGCAGTCGAAAGGGGTGAGTGCAATGGCAGAGCGTAAGAGCGCCCGGAAATCCGCCGTGATCGCCATCGGCGGCAATTCGTTGATCAAGGACAAGGCGCACCTCTCGGTGCCAGATCAGTATGCTGCGGCCAAGGAGACGTGCTACCACATCGCCGATATGATCCAGGATGGCTGGGACGTGGCCATCGGTCACGGCAATGGTCCTCAGGTTGGCTTCATCCTGCGCCGCTCCGACATCGCCAGCAAGGTGGCCGGTATGCATAGGGTGCCGCTAGACTTCTGCGGCGCCGACAGCCAGGGGGCGCTGGGCTATACGATTCAGCAAAACCTGATCAATGAATTCAGGCGCCGCGGCATAGACAGAGCTGTTGCCACGATCGTGACCCAGGTGCTGGTGGACAGCGAGGACGTAGCCTTCCAGAACCCCAGCAAACCGATAGGTGCTTTCATGGAGCGGGAGGAGGCGCTGCTCCAGGCCGAGAGGGACGGATGGAGTGTAGTCGAGGATGCTGGACGGGGCTGGCGCCGTGTCGTACCATCTCCGTACCCGCAGCGCATCGTCGAGCTGAGTGCGATCAGAACGCTGCTCGAGTCTGGTGTTACCACGATCGCGGTCGGCGGCGGCGGTATACCGGTGATCGAGAATGAGGCTGGTGACCTGGTTGGCGTTGAGGCGGTGATCGATAAGGATCACGCAGCGGCGCTTCTCGCGCGTATGCTGCAAGCTGACCTCTTCCTCATATCGACCGCCGTCGAGAGAGTCTACCTCAACTACGACAAGCCCAACCAGGAGCCCATCCACGTGATAACCGTGGCCGAGGCGGAACGCTACGCGGCCGAGGGCCACTTCGCCCCCGGAAGCATGCTACCCAAGATGGAAGCCGCGATCTACTACCTTGGGCACGGCGGCAAGGAGGTCATCATCACGAGCCCGGAACACATCACCCGGGCATTGAAGGGGCAGACTGGCACACGGGTGGTGCACTAGAAAACCGGACCGCTGTCGGCCTTCGGCAAAGCGGAAACAAGGGAGCAGCGAATGGACCACGATCTTGGGCTGAAGTGCACCATCTGCGGCGAGGAGTACACCGTCGACCAGACTGAGTACGTCTGCCCGAAACACGGCGACGATGGCATACTCGACGTCATCTACGACTATGAGCTCGCCAGTCGCACCATCAGCCCGCAAACCCTGGCACAGGACCCAACGCGCTCGATCTGGCGCTACCTGCCCCTGCTGCCGGTTGATCCCGGCGCCGTGCGTGCGCTGATCGGGCACGCCCGCTACCCATCGAATCCGCTTGCCGCCGTGGGTTGGACACCGCTCTACGCGGCGCCGCGCCTCGCAGAGAAACTCGGCCTCCAGCACCTGTGGGTCAAGGACGACGGTCGCCAGCCCACGGCCTCCTTCAAGGACCGCGCCTCAGCAATCGCCGTCGTCAAGACCCGGGAGCTAGGATATGAGGTCGTCACTACCGCCAGCAGCGGTAACGCGGCCGCTGCGCTCTCAGGCCTCTGCGCCGCGATCGACCAACCCAACGTGATCTTCGTTCCCAAGACAGCGCCTCAAGCCAAGGTCGCCCAACTACTGGTCTTCGGGGCGACGGTCTTCTTGGTGGATGGCACCTACGACGAAGCCTTCGATCTGTGCCTGGTGGCAGCCCCCGCATTTGGCTGGTACAACCGCAACACGGGCTACAACCCCTATATGAGCGAGGGCAAGAAGACCGCTGCCTACGAGATCTGCGAGCAGCTCAGCGTCGCTGGATCAACAGAGGGTGGCCGGGCAGCGGCGCCGTTCCAGGCGCCTGACTGGGTCTTCATCCCAGTTGGAGACGGCTGCATCATTGGCGGCATCCACAAAGGGTTCAAGGATATGCTGGCCTTGGGCTGGATTGACCACATCCCCGCCATTGCTGGCGTACAGGCAGCAGGGTCCTCCCCGTTGGTGGATGCCTGGGAGCGGGGGCTCGAAGGCTGGGATATGACGCTTGTTGAGGCTCACTCTGTCGCAGATAGCATCGTAGCTGGCCTGCCGCGCGACCGTATCAAGGCCCTCCGCGCTGCGCGCGAGACGGGCGGGGCCTATATCAGCGTGACAGACAGCGAAATCCTGGCGGCGATCCCGGAGCTCGCGCAGGGCTGTGGAGTCTTTGCCGAGCCCGCGGCAGCCGCGGCGTACGCTGGTCTGGTCAAAGCTGTGGGAACAGGACTCGTCGGATCATCCGACCGCGTTGTGGTGATGAGCACGGGTTCCGGACTGAAGGACGTGGCTGGCGCAATGAAGTCTGTGGGCCAACCGCACACTATTGCGCCCGACCTCGCAGAGGTCAGGCGCGTGATGAACGCTCTTAGGTAGTTGCCGGAGGATCACTATGCGCGTACTGATCTCAGTGGACATGGAAGGTATTTCGGGCGTGGCTGTGGGCAACCACACATCGCCGGGCCACGCGGAGTACCAACGCTTCCGCAAGCTGATGACCGCCGAGGCCAACGCGGCCATCAAGGGCGCCATCGCCGGTGGCGCAACTGACGTGATCGTCAACGACAGCCATGCGGGGATGGACAATATCCTGATCGAGGAGCTCGACCCGGCGGCAAAGCTGATTTCGGGGAGCCCGAAGCCTTTCGGTATGATGCAGGGAATCGACCCCAGCGCGGGCGCCGTCTTCCTGATTGGCTACCATGCGCGGTCCGGCACCGCGGCGGCGGTCCTCGAACACACGTGGTCCGGCTCAATAATCGACGTGGGTCTCAACGATCTCATCGTGGGCGAGGTGGGACTCAACGCGGCCCTGGCGGGCGCGTATGGCGTCCCGGTCGTGCTCGTCACGGGCGATCGCGCCGTGACGGAGGAAGCACAGGCTTTGCTGGGCGAAGTCGAGACCGTCGCGACCAAGGAGGGCATCACGCGCACTGCCGCCGTATGCCTCCACCCGACCGTCGCCCGGGGCCTCATCCGTGAGGCGGCCCAGCGCGCGATGACCCAGCAGACCGCTCCGCTGATACTGGCGCCGCCGATTACGCTGCGCATCACATTCCAGCGGGCGCTGAACGCCGACGGGGCAGCAATGATCCCAGGAAGCCGGCGACCAGACGGCCGAACCGTCGAGTGGACCGGCGACGACATGCCATCGGTCTACAAGGTCTTTGGCGCGATGGCGGCCCTGGCACAGACCGCCACATCTTGATCTGACCCAAGCAACGGAGGACACCAACGCATGATCGATCTCACCATCAACGAGCAGCAATTGGACCTCGCACTCGCGCGCGCCAGGGAGCAACGCATCGTTATCCCCACCTTCGCGCAGATGAAAGACCCCTCGCTGATCCCACAGTCCGTGAAAGACCGTCTGCGCAACACGGGCCTCTGGGACGTCGAATCGGCCAACCTCTTCCGCATCACCTGGAAGAACGAGCCAGTCCCCCACGGGGGCGGATTCGGTGAGGTCAACACGCTCGAACTACCGCCATCGTTAACGGGCGTTCCGGCCCGCATCATCGCGCTGGTGGGCAAGTGGTTCCCCACGGGCGCACACAAAGTCGGCGCCACGTTTGGGTGTCTGGTGCCACGACTCGTCACAGGCCAATTCGATCCGACCCGCCACAAGGCAGTCTGGCCCTCGACTGGGAACTACTGCCGCGGGGGCGCCTACAATTCGGCCCTATTGGCGTGCGAATCGATCGCCATTCTTCCCGAGGAGATGAGCCGCGAGCGTTTCGATTGGCTCTCAGGCGTAGCGGGCGAGGTCATCGCCACACCCGGCTGTGAGAGCAACGTGAAGGAGATCTTCGACAAGTGCTGGGAGCTGCGTCGAACACGCGAGGACATAATGATCTTCAACCAGTTCGACGAATTCGGCAACTACCTCTGGCACTACGAGATCACCGGGCACGCGATGGAGGAGGTACTGAAGCGGACGATGGGCCCGCGCGACTCCTACCGGGGCGTCGTGCTCACAACAGGCTCGGCCGGCACCATCGGCTGCGGCGATTACCTCAAGCAAGCCTTTCCGACGAGCAAGGTCGCCGCCAGCGAGGCGCTGCAATGCCCTACCCTGATGCTCAACGGCTTCGGTGGGCATCGCATCGAGGGCATCGGCGACAAGCACGTGCCGTGGATCCACAACCTGAAGAACACCGACATGGTGATGGCCATCGACGACGACGCGTGCATGAGCTTGGTGCGCCTGTTCAACGAGCCTGCTGGTCGCGCCTATCTGGTCGAGCAGGGTGTGCCCGCCAGCCTGGTGGATCAACTTGACGTGCTTGGCATTTCGAGCATCGCCAACGTCCTCTCCGCCGTCAAGTTCGCCAGGTGGTACGAGCTGGGCGAGCAGGACG
>JAUVSX010000465.1 GCA_030596915.1 Chloroflexota bacterium
CGACCACCGCGTACGAGAATGCCCGTGACAAGGTGGCTGCCTTCATCCACGCCCCAGACCGCCGGGGCGTCGTCTTCACGCGCAATACGACCGAAGCGATCAACCTCGTCGCGTACACCTGGGGGCGCACCAACGTTCGGTCGGGCGATCGCATCGTCGTCACCGAGATGGAGCATCACAGCAATCTCGTGCCCTGGCAGCTCCTCGCGGAAGAGGTCGGGGCCGAGCTATCGTACGTCCGCGTGACCGCGGATGGGCGCTTGGACATGGACTCCCTCGATCGTCTCTTGGAGGGGCCCGTCAGATTGGTCGCCTGTCCACATATGTCCAATGTCCTTGGAACGGTCAACCCCGTGCAGGAGATCGTCACCCGTTCTCGCGCAGTTGGCGCCTGCGTGCTGGTCGATGCAGCCCAGAGCGTACCTCATATGCCGGTAGACGTGGAAGCGTTGGGCTGTGATTTCTTGGCCTTCTCCGGCCATAAGATGTGCGGGCCGACAGGCGTCGGTGTGCTTTGGGGCCGACCCGAGCTGCTGGAGGAGATGCCGCCCTTCCTCACGGGCGGGGGGATGATCCGGAGCGTGGGCCGTTCTAGCGCAGCGTGGAATGACCTGCCCTGGAAGTTCGAGGCAGGCACTGCGGCGATTGCGGAGACCGTGGGCCTGGGTGCGGCGATCGACTACCTGGATGCCGTGGGTATGGATGCGGTGTGGGACCACGAGAGAGGGCTGGTGGCATACGCCCTGGAGCGGTTGGGCGAGCTTCCGGGACTGCACCTTACCGGACCGCCGGCGTCTGAGCGTGGCGGGGTCATATCCTTCACCGTCGACGGAATCCACCCCCACGACCTGGCGCACGTGCTGGACCTGGAGGGCGTTGCCATACGCGCTGGCTTCCACTGCGCCGAGCCACTTCACGTGCGGTTGAGCCTGCCGGCCACGGCGCGGGCCAGCTTCTATCTCTACAACACCTACTCTGAAGTAGACCGGCTCGTTGACGGAATCCGCACAGCGCAGAGCTGGTTCGAGGGGATGGTCAGTGGTTAGACCGTATCGTGAGCGCATCATCGACCACTACCGCAACCCCCGCAATCAGGGCGTGCTCGAGGATGCGGATATCTCGGCCCAACTGGACAACCCTGTCTGCGGCGATGTGGTCCGCCTTGACGTAAGGCTGACGGGTGGGCGCGTCAGCGCGGCGCGCTTCAGCGGGCGCGGATGTGTGCTCAGTATGGCTGCGGCCTCGCTGTTGACCGAGGAACTCGTGGGAAAGACGGTCGAGGACTTGCACGAGCTGTCCGATGAGGTCGTGTTCGAGCTGCTGGGCTTGAGGCCGGGCCCGGTGCGGGCCAGATGTGCGCTGCTGGGGTTGCGCGCTCTGCAATTGGGGCTGGGCCGGCTGGGGGAAACGGCGATCTGACAGGTTTGAAGGTCCGACCGCTCGATCGGCTGAGGCCGCAGGTGATAGGGCTTGCTAGCGCCCCCTTGATGCGGGGATCAGTCGCTAGGCACTGACTTCCCCAGCTTCACCATATCCACAATCACCGGTGGCAGACTGCCCCGGTTGAGCTGTGTGACTGCCAGGAGGGTCACGTCCTCGGCGGGTAGCAGGTCTCGGGCGCGCGCAACCAGCCCGGGGCGTACGACGACAACCGCCAGTGCGAAGCTGGACTGCTGCAGAAGGCCCAACGCGGCCGTCCAGCCCACTCCGCGCTCAAGCTCTAGCGGGCCAAGCTCGTCCACGACGAGCAGATCGCAAGGCAGAGCGTTCGCCAAGACCTCGTTCCCCCAGGCGAAGGTTTCGGGGTCGAAGCGGTAGGGGCCCAGCCTCAAGGTAA
This sequence comes from Chloroflexota bacterium, assembly GCA_030596915.1. Taxonomy (GTDB): domain Bacteria; phylum Chloroflexota; class Anaerolineae; order B4-G1; family B4-G1; genus JAUVSX01. Next base: position 1,838 of record JAUVSX010000465.1, read on the forward strand.
CGTCCCCATCCGACTCGAACGTGAGCCTGCGTACCCGCCCGCTCCGCACGTCTCGCGCATCAAGGATGTCGTGAGACCGGCGCAGGGTGATGATGCCCGAGCACGTGCGCCCTTGCGATTGAGCCAGGGAGATGGCACGTTCGCACACGGTGGTCTTGCCCGTGCCGCGCTCTCCGGTGAGGATGACGATCTGAGGGCTTCCGTCAGTTCCCATCTTGTCCTGACCGCCGAGTTGGCGACTTGAGACCTCGCCGGCGGGCCTGAGGGCGAACCTGAGGGAAGCCGAGGCATTGCCGCCCAGCCTCACTTTCCACGAGCAGCGCGTATTCCCAAATCGTGCCCCGACACAAGGCGGCGGCGCGACGTCGGCTGCAGTACGGTAGCCGCCCTTTCGGCATCACGGCACAAGCGCCATGAGTTGCGCGTAATTGGCCTCCAAGAACGCCAATCGTTCCGCCGGCGTCTGCCCGTCGAGGTGCGCCTCGTAGTTGAAAGGTCCTGCGAAACCGATGGCGCTCAAAGCTGAGAGGAAAGCACCCCAGTCGATAACCCCCCGCATAGGCGGCCAGTGCTTCTCGTCCACTCCGTCGTAGTCGGAGCAGTGCAGGGCAAGCAGTCGCGGTCCCAGACTGTGGACCACCGCCGCGAGTGAGGCAAACCGATCCATGAGATGATTGACATCGAGACAGACACCAACCGTGGCCGGGTTCACATTCTCCAGGAGGGAGAGCAGCTCGGCTACCGAGTGTCCGAGGCACGTCCGCGGCAGCAGTTCAACGGCCATACGGCATCCCGCCCCTTGAACCATGTCCGCGGCGGTCTCAATGCTGCGCTTTGCCTGCTCGAGTCTTGCATCGCGTGCGTCGCTTTCGATGGGCTCGCTACTGGGATGCACGACGACTACACTGGCGCCAATTTGCACAGCGAGGTCGAGCGCAGCGGCGATGGCCTGGATTCCGGCTGACCTGATGGCGGCGTCGGGCGAGGAAATGTCGAGTGACGCGTCAAAGTCGGCGTGGACACTACGCGGTTCCACACCCACCGCGGCGAGAGCCAGGCGGACCTCCTGCACATGCCGTTCGCCCTTCTCGAACGTCGGCTCCCACAGTTCTACCGCCTGCACTGACGACCCGCGGAGAATCCCAATGGTGTCGAGCCGCTGTTCGTGGTCAAGTGTGTGAAACGACACGCCCAGTGGAAAGCGCGCGCTATTCGATGTTGTCATAGCCTCCTCGCTGCTTCGCCATGTTTCCCTGTGGATCCTCGCACCCAACGGACCGTGAAGTGCCCAATCTGCACCCCGAACGCGTTGTCGCGATGCAGCGCTCCCCAGCCGAGGGAGTATAGAACGCTGACAATGCTTGTCAACCCACCTCGGCGCGGTATACTGGGATCCAGCCCCTGCGAGGTGTTTGAGATCAGTTCC
>JAUVSX010000513.1 GCA_030596915.1 Chloroflexota bacterium
CCGTGCGCTGCGCAGTATGCGCGAGGTGCTGCGTGGCGAAGGGATTTTGATCCTGACCCAGGGGACGACAGACAAGCAGTGGCGCGAGCAGCCCCGCTTCATCTTGGCCGTCAACAACGAGCGCTTCTCAAGGCTGTTTGTGATCGACTACGAGGGTAATGGGGCGCGCTACAACATCCTCGACATCTCCCACGCCGATGCGGATTGGGGGCTCGAGGTCTGGAGTGTCGAGTACCGGAACGTGCTTCTCAGGGACGACTATCAGAGGCTTCTGCGCGTCGCCGGATACCGAACCGTCGAGTTCTATGGCAGCTACGGATTCGATCCCTACGACCCGCGCGAGAGCGATCATCTGATCGTCGTGGCGACTGCTTGATGAGCGCTAGGCCACGGCGCCGCCCGAGGCGCGGCGGGGGCCGGGACCGGGCCATCGGCAGGGATCGGGCTCGAGTCGGACGCGTCAGAAAGGGGCAACTTCTGCAATGAGACCCATACGGACGTTCAAGGTACTGCCTTCACTGCCCGAGCCCCTCGAGGGACTGCGAGGGGTTGCTTACAACCTCCGCTGGGCGTGGAACCACGATGCAATCGAGCGGTTCAGGCGGCTGGACAGCGACCTGTGGGAGTCGACGGGCCACAATCCTGCACTGATGCTGGGCACCGTCGCCCAGGGCACGCTCGAGTCCGCCGCTCAAGACGCGGGCTTCGTGGCCCACCTGGAGCGAGTCGCCCGGGATCGCGATGCATACATCAGTGACGAATCCACATGGTTTCGCCGGCTGCACGGCCCCGCTATCGACCCTCTGGTCGCCTACTTCTCTGCGGAGTTTGGGGTCACCGAGTGCCTGCAGATCTTCGCCGGCGGACTGGGCGTCCTGGCTGGGGATCACCTGAAATCCATCAGCGACCTGGGTGTGCCGCTGGTGGCCGTCGGTCTGCTTTACCAGGAGGGCTACTTCCGCCAGTATCTCAACGCCGATGGCTGGCAGCAAGAGGCGTACGAGGACAACGACTTCCACAACCTGCCGTTGCACCACGAGTTGCAGGCGGGGTCGCCGCTGACGGTTGAGGTGGCTTGCCTGGGACGACCTGTCTTCGCCCAGGTGTGGCGAGCGCAGGTCGGGCGCGTCCCGCTGTATCTGCTGGACACCAACATCCCGCAGAATCCACGCCCCGAGGATCGAGACATCACCGACCAATTGTACGGTGGAGACTCCGACCTGCGAATCCGGCAGGAGATTGTGCTAGGCATCGGTGGATACCGGGCGCTGGAAGCTCTCGGTCTCCAGCCGACCGTCTATCATCTCAACGAGGGGCATGCTGCGTTCGCTGCGCTGGAGCGCATCCGTCGCCTGATGGAGACGCAGGGACTATCGTTCGCCGAGGCGCGCGAACTGGCATCTGCAGGGCTGGTCTTCACGACGCACACGATGGTGCCCGCCGGGCACGACTACTTCTCGCCCGACCTGGTGGACCGCTACTCCGCCGAGTGTCACCGGCACCTGGGCCTGTCCCGGCGCGAGCTCCTGGCTCTTGGTCGCAAGAATCCACAGGATGACCGCGAATCGTTCTGTATGACGACGCTGGCGCTGCGCCTCGCGGGGCGCAGCAATGGCGTCAGCAGGCTCCACGGGCAGGCGACTCGCCAAATGTGGCAGGTGCTGTGGCCTACGGTGCCCGAGGACGAGATTCCGATCGTCCACATCACCAACGGTGTTCACTTCCTCTCCTGGATATCGCTCGAGATGGAGCAGGTCTACGATCGCTATCTGGGGCCGCGCTGGCGGTATGAACCGGCGGACCGGGAGGTCTGGCAGCGGGCAGAGCACATCGCCGCGGAGGAGTTGTGGCGCACCCACGAGCGGCGACGCGAGCGCCTGGTCGCCTTCGCTCGCCGGCGGCTGCGCGATCAGTTGCGACAGCGCGGTGCTTCCCAGCGGGACATTGAGACGGCAGGCGAAGCGCTCGACCCCGAGGCACTGACGATCGGCTTCGCCCGGCGATTCGCCACCTACAAGCGGGCTGCGTTGCTCTTCAGGGATCCTGACCGGCTAGCCCGAATCGTCAATAGGCCTGACTGTCCGGTGCAGATCATATTCGCGGGGAAGGCTCACCCCAAGGACCAGGCCGGAAAGGACCTGATCTGCCAGATCGTTGGGCACGCGGCCGAGGGGCGGTTCCGCCAGCACATCGTGTTCCTGGAAAACTACGATATGGCGATCGCCCGTTACTTGGTCCAGGGTTCTGACGTCTGGCTGAACACGCCTCGGCGCCCTCGCGAAGCCAGTGGCACCAGCGGGATGAAGGCGGCCGCCAACGGGGTCCTCAACCTGAGCATTCTCGACGGGTGGTGGGACGAGGCGTATGAGCCGTCGGTGGGATGGGCCATCGGGCACCGCGAGACGTACTCTGACCCTGACTACCAGGACGGCGTAGAGTCCGAGGCGCTGTATGGTCTGCTGGAGCGTGAGGTCGTACCGACATTCTACGAGCGTGGACGCGACAACTTGCCGCGCCGGTGGATTGCAGCTATGAAGGCTACAATCAGCAGGCTGTGCCCTGCGTACAATACGCATCGCATGGTCGGCGAGTATGCCGAAAGGCTGTACATGCCGGCCGCGCTGCAGTACCAGAGGCTGAGCGCGGATGGGGCCGC
>JAUVSX010000431.1 GCA_030596915.1 Chloroflexota bacterium
TCGGAGTAGGTGAACTGGATGTGCCGGGCATCCCTCACCACGACGGGCCGCAGCACGACGCGCCGCCAGGCGACGGTATGCCCGTGCTGCCGGCCGCTGAAGACGGCCCTCACGAAGGCCTCCTCATTGAGGATGGCGTTCTTGACAAGCTCGACGTGTTCAGTCTCCATTCGACGCCCCACTGGTCAGCCACTCGGTATTGAAACGCGCGACAGTCAGCGAACCTACATCGAACTGGCTGGCACCCGCTGCACCGCGCTCGTACAGGCAGAAGATGGCTCCGTCTGTGCCAGCCGCCAGGTCGCAATAGCCACTGATGCCCGGGTCGAGGACTCTCGCGACAGGCCATGTCTCGCCGCCGTCGAAGCTCGCGCGAATCGTCAGGTTCTCCCTGGGCTGGGCCAGGAAGTCCGCGCTGAAGGATGAGCTATCCTGGCTGTCCGGATTGGCGAATAGCAGGAGGTCGCGCGCCCCACCGGATGAAGGAGGGAGCCGCAACATACCGGCACAGCACACCGGCTCGAAGAGCTCCTCGATGAACTGGGGCTCCGTCCACCCGGTCGCGCCGTCCTCGCTGAACGCGATCAGGCGGCGATGGCGGAGCGACTCGTTGCGCATGTTGAGCATCACGCGTCCGTCAGCGAGCTCGACGGCCACCGACTCACTGGGGTTGGGCGCGGGCTGCGAGTCGTGAGCGACAATCTCGCCCCGCTGCCAGGACTGGCCCTCGTCGTCGCTGTAGATCGTGGAGACGCACGAGGGCCGGTGGCCGTGCTCTCCCCTGCCCGTCGACAGCCACACCGGGGCCAGCAGGCGGCCGCATGCGAGCTGAATGCCGTGGCCGGGGCCGGTCGCGATCACCTGCCACTCGTATTCGGGACGGTAGGCTTCGAACGTGCCGGTGATGTCGACCGGGTCGGTCCAGGATACCCCCTCGTCCTCGCTGCGCCGGTAGGTGCAGCAGGCGTACTGGGCGCAGTGGAGGAAGTGCACGGCGCCGGAGCGACCCGCTATGGCGAGGGGGTTGTTGTATGTCTGCTCGTTCGGAGCCGCCAGACCCTGCTCGAGGGCGACGGGATTCGCGGGGATGCTCTCGCTCAACCGGGGAAGCATCTGGCGCGGACCCCACGAGCGGCCGCCGTCAGCACTGCGGCGCAGCAGAATGTCGATTGTCCCCCAGTCCCCTCGCGCGCTCTTGCGGGCCTCGCAGAAGGCGATGATCGTTCCCCTGCTGGTGACGACGATGCTCGGGATGCGGTAGATCGCGTACCCACCGCTGCGAGCTCTGAATAGGGTTGCCTTGTCCAGGAGTGGCGGATCCATGGATGATGCCCCGTAGAGTGCGTCGTGTCGCGCGCCTACGACGAGCGCCGTCGAGGCACTATGTCAGCGTTTGCCTTCAGACGGGTGCTTTGCACTGGCAAGGGAGCTAATCCAGCGGGGCGCTTTTCTCCAATGGCTCCATGTTCACAGCCCTTGTCCACGTGGCGGCTAGTTCCTGCTGGTGGATAGACGCCCACTAGATGACCTTGCCCAGGGCACGCGACGGCAACCTGCCGGCGATAATGGCCAATGTGTGAATGCTGACCATGGCTTCGTGTTCCCCGTACAGGGCGTGGAGTTGGGAGGAGCATGCTCGTCGTAGTACATCCTGATCACGATTCGATAGAATCTGCTGATCTCAGGCATACGCAATCTCGCCCCGCAGACTGGGGAAGAGTTCCTCGGGTGTCTTGCCCGTGATGCTCATATAGACTGTGTCCGGGCAGATGTCGATCTGGTCAGCCCACGAGATCGCGCCGCTCTCGATGCGAACCTGCTCGAAGACGCGATAGTCATTCCACGCGGCGAAGACGCCTTTGCCAACAAGATGGGAAAGGTCAACCTCGCCCTCAGTGGCATCGTCGAAGCGCACCCACAGCTTGTAGCCTGGCAACGCTCGCACCTGGACTAGTCTGATCATCGAACATCCTCTCCCTGCCCCCGGCAGCGGGCGCCACCCACTCGCGGGCAACCGGCCCGGGTTCCAGATCAAACGGCCCGCGAGACTTGACCACCAGGATTATAGAGCCAGCGCGTACGTCGGCAACCGAGCCACCCCTCTCGTTGCCGAGGTGTTTCCCGCCTCTCTTGGGTGCGCTTCAGGCAAGGCGAGGCGGGTCGCGGGGGAACCTTCGGCAATCGCGCCGCGTCATAGGGGTAGAGTGCCCGCCCCCAGGAACGGTATCAGCAAGGAGGATGAGAAGATGCATCACAGGAAAGCCACACTGGTTCTGGTCGTGTTGCCGCTGCTCGCGAGCTTGGCCTGCGCGTTCGGGCGCGCGGCGTCAACGGTCGCGCCGCAGGATGCTACGGCGCTCCGCGAGGAGAAGGTCGTTGTCGAGGTGGAGGCGCTGGCGGGGGAGCCGGCAGCGATGGCCACCGGCTCCCCGCAGCCGACGCTGGCGCCACCCAACGACGAGGCCTACGAAGATATGTTCTTCGAGGACTATGGCGTCAACCCCTTCATAGACACGGAGGATGACCACCTCTCGACGTTTGGTCTTGACGTGGACACAGGCTCCTACACCGTGATGCGCAACTACATCAACCGGGGCGATCTGCCGCCGGATGAGGCCGTGCGGGTTGAGGAGTTCGTCAACTACTTCAACCAGGGCTACGAATACCCGCCGGAGGGCCAGTCGTTCGCCATTCACATCGACGGCGCGCCGTTTCCATTTGCCGAGACCGAGCGCTATCAAATGCTCCGCATCGGCATCCAGGGGTACTCGGTGGCTCCGGAGGAGCGGAAGGACGCGTCGCTCACCTTCGTCATCGATGTCTCGGGCTCGATGGATATGGAGAATCGGTTGGGACTGGTCAAGCGGTCGCTTGAGCTGCTCGTGGAGCAGTTGCGCCCGACCGACTCGGTAGGCATCGTCGTCTACGGTTCGGACGCTCGCGTCGTGCTCGAGCCAACCAGCGGCGAAAACAAGGGAACGATCCTGGACGCGATCGCCTCCCTGCACCCCGAGGGCGCAACCAACGCCGAGGAGGGGCTGCGCAAGGGCTACCAGATGGCCCTCCGGGCCTACAACCCAGACGGCGTCAACCGCGTGATCCTGTGCTCCGACGGGGTGGCAAATGTGGGCAGTACCGGCTCGGACTCGATCATGGAGAAGATCAAGGGGTACGTGAGCGAGGGTGTCACGCTGACGGCGGTCGGATTTGGCATGGGCAACTACAATGACGTGCTGATGGAGCAACTGGCCAACAACGGAGACGGGTTCTACGCTTACGTCGACACGCTCAGGGAGGCCGAGAGGCTCTTCGTTGAAAACCTGACGAGCACACTGCAGGCGATCGCGAAGGACGCCAAGGTGCAGGTCGACTTCAACCCCGAGGTCGTCGCCCGCTACCGTCTGATCGGCTTCGAGAACCGGGCCATCGCCGACGAGGAGTTTCGAGACGACGCTGTCGATGCCGGTGAGATCGGCGCCGGACACAGCGTCACCGCCCTATACGAGGTCAAGCTGGTTCCCGAGGCGTCCGGCGCCATCGCCACCGTCCACCTTCGCTGGGAGGACCCCGATACCCACGA
>JAUVSX010000321.1 GCA_030596915.1 Chloroflexota bacterium
CACGTGGGAGGGCAAACACGCGGGAGGGCAAACACGCGGGTTCGCCACTACGGGATGTCCGGGATGTCGTACAGGGCCTCGACCTGCGGGACGATGACGGACCAGTCGTAGCGCTCCTCGACGAAACGGCGGCCCGCGCGCCCCAGCTCCTCTCGCCGCTCCGGCGAGCGCAGCAACTCGACGACGGCCGCCGCGAACGCGTCCGGCGTGTCGGCCAGCACCATCTCACGCTCGTGCTGCACCGGGAAGCCCTCGGCCCCCAGGCGTGTAGCAACGATCGCCTTGCCCATCGCCATCGCCTCGAGCAACTTCAGGCGCGTCCCGCCCCCCATGCGAAGCGGCGCGACGTACACCGACGCCCCGGCGATGTAGGGGCGCGGATCCTCCACCCACCCCGTTAGCTCGACGCCCGGATCGTCCCTCAGAGCGTCCAGCCTGCGATGGGGACGCTGCCCCACTATCAGGAAGTGAACCTCCGGCACGGCCGCCCGAATCTGAGGTAGCACCTCGCGCGCGAACCACAGCACGGCGTCGACGTTGGGACGGAAGTCCATCGTCCCCGTGAAAACCAGCTTCGGCGCGGTGCGAACCGAGGGCGCGGGCTGGGGCCGGTAGGTATGCGTATCGATCCCGTTGGGGATGACGCTCACGGTCAGCTCCGGCGCCAAACGTCGTAGCGCGGCCGCATCCGCCTCCGAGACGGCCAGCACGCGGTCTGCGCGGCGGCAGACCTGCGCCTCGTAGCGCCGCAGCCGCCGCCACTGGACGAAGGAGTAGGCGGCGCCGGCCCAGCGGGCTGGCGCGCGCACATCGGTGAGGAAAACTCGCTTCTGCAGCAGGTACTCGCAGTTGTGGTCGTCGAAGATCACAAGCGGACGAGGCCGTGCTGCTTCGATAACACCCAGGTAGGGCGCCAGCTCAATGCCCTCGATGTGGACCACGTCGTAGTGCTCATCCGCCAGCCATCGCTGCACCCGCTGGGCGAATTGGTCCGACGCCAGCCTCAGCGCCATGTCCGCCTTGCGAGTCGTCGCCAGGTCCCGCAGGCGGGCTCCCACGCTGCGCTCCGGCGGCGCCACGGCTTCCACCCGTGTGCAGGTCGTCTTCAGAACGTCAGCCGGCTCGCTGGTCTGGCCCGGATCGAGGAAGGAGAGCAGCGCAACGTCGTGACGGCCAGCCAGCCCGGAGATGAGGCCCCAGTTCCGCAGCGCCGTCCCCTTCTCCGGGGGGTAGGGCAGCTGTGGCGTCAGGAATAGGATCCGCATCCTGCCTCAGACCTCGCTTGTGACCATTCGATAGACCGCCAGCGTTTCCTCGGCTGTCCGCGCCCACGAGAAGCGCGCCGCCTGGGATAGCCCTAGCTCACGCATGCGCGCCCGCTGCGGCGCGTCCGCCAGCGCGCGTTCAAGCGCTTGAGCGATATCGCCAGGGTCGTCGGGATCGACGAGCAAGGCCGCCTCACCCACGACCTCTGGCAATGACGCGCGATCCGCAGCCACGACCGGGGTCCCGCAGGCCATCGCCTCCAACGCAGGCAGCCCAAACCCCTCGTAGAAAGACGGGATGGCCAACACCCCGGCCCCGCAGTAGAGACCGGGCAGGTCCGCATCGGGCACACGGTCGAGGAAGGCCACGCGATCGGCCAGATGGAGCGCTTCGACCTGCTCGAAGACCTGCTCGTAGAGCCACCCCTTGCCACCGGCGAGCACCAGGGGGCCCGTGCTATTGGCCGCGTCGACGAGCAGACGATAGGCCTGCAGAAGGCCCGGCAGGTTCTTGCGCGGCTCCAGCGTTCCCACGAACAGCGGGTACCCTGGCGCCAGACCGTACCGCGTCGTGACTTCGCCGACCGCCGCCTCTGGCAGGGGACGATAGACCGGGTCGGCGGCGAGGTGCACAACTGTCACCCGCTCCCCCGCCACGTCGAGCAGTGAGACCAGATCAGCCTTGGTGGCGTGCGAATCGGCCAGGATATGGTCGGCGCGCTGCACGGCCCAGGCAATCTGGTCGTTGTAGTAGCGCTGGCTCTCGGCCGTGAGGAACTGCGGGTAGTGGAGGAAGTTCAGGTCATGGACGGTGATCACCGACCGGCGGTAGCCGAAGGCGGGCGGGATGAAGTCCGGGCTATGGAGCAGGTCGCAGTTCAGCCGTGCGATCTCCACGCCCAGCGCCCAGCGCTCCAGCCGGTGGTGGGCGGGGGTCCAGCACGAGACGGGACGGAAGTTCGGGCCGGGCAGCGGGGGCGAGGCATCCTTGCGGCTGTGCAGGACCCGATAGTCGGTGGTCCTGTCGCGCGCGGCCAGTCCGTGCAGAAGGTGCAACGTGTAGTTACGGATCCCTCCCCGCGAGTAGTATACGATTCGGGCGTCGATGGCGATGCGCGCGTTCATCCCGGGCGATTATAGGGCGCGCTGACCCGAACGCAAAGAAGGGAATCTCAACGGAATGGCGCAGCAGCGGTCCTGGGTGTCATGCCGCCCGGACTGTCGGCCGGCCGTAGCGCGTGGTGCCTGTGCGGCCTGGCGGCGCTCTGGCTGCGAGGCGCACGCGACGCCCTCGAGGACGAGGCCTCGCAGACGAGGGCTTTTCGCATTGGGAGTGGGGCGGCGCGGGCCGGCGCGTTGAGAGCGGGTGGAGTCCGTGTGCAACGCCCCCGAGACGTTACACGCAGTTCGGTGTCTGGTAGGCAATATGGACACGGCTGTCCGCGAGAGAAAACCAGCTGATGGCCAAGGGGGGCTCGGGGAGTTGTGAGATAGAGGCAGGTTGCTGATGGGCTTCGAGACGCGTGATGGCCAGTTGGAAGTCTCGCTCAACGGTCGTGTCATACACACGTGCGTAGATCATAGTGGTCTCTGGCTTGTCGTGGCCCAACAAGCGTTGGATCGAAACGATGTTCATTCCCACGTTGACCAACCGTGTGGCCAGCGTGTGGCGCAATCGATGGGGCCAAACCTTCAAGCCAACGGCTTTCCCATAGGAAGCTATGCGCTGCTGCACCATCCGGGGCCTGATCGCCGACTGGGCGTAGATCAGCAGGTGGTCGCTCCGCGCCTCACCTCGCACGGCCAGATAGTCCTGCAGCGCTGCGACCGTGGTCTGCGACAAGGGAATGACGCGATCTTGTCGGCCTTTGCCTTCTCGTATGAGCAGCCTCTGACCGCTCAGATGCAAGTCGCCCACTTGCAGGTCACACAGTTCGCTGAGGCGCAGGCCGCCGTGGGCCAGGAGATAGAACCAAGCCCGATCCAATCGATCTTCGCCAGTGCCAGCCCGTGTCGCGCCCAGCATCTGTGCTTCCAGCCGCCGGTATTCTTCCTCGCTGAGAAAGCGGGGCAACAGCCGTGGTTCTTTGAGCCGGGCGATGCGAAAGATACCCGGCGAGATTGGCTGACCTTGGTCCTCAACGAAGCGCAGAAATCCCCACAGCTCACGCAGTTGGCGATTCAACGTGCTAGCTGCAATGGTGGCTTTCAGGCGAGCGTCTACATACGCCTCCACGTCCCGTCGACCCAGACCAGCAAATCCGCTTACATTCCGCTCCGCCAACAACCAGCGCCACATGTGACGCAGGGAGTACGAGCGCGCCCGAGTGTGATGCGCGACCTGACTGGGTTTCCACCGACGCTGTTGGTATGCTATGTGGCCCACCAACGGTTGTGTCAGCCACTCTGGCAGTCCTGCCCAGAAGAGACTCGTGTCCAGTGTTCCTTCAGACGGCTCCTGACACGAAATGGTCATCCTTGCTCTATCTGTTGAGGCCTCGGTTGCCACACGAGATGGGTTCAGCGGTCCAATCAAGGCCGCCGAGGGCAGAGGGGTCGATGGGCATTCGGCTTCCAGGCGCTCAAGTGCCGCCTCATAGTCGGCCCGCACGTCCACCCCTGCCCCGGCGATGTAGGCTTGGGTCGTTGTCACATGAGCGTGCCCCATCATCTTGGACAGGCTGGTCAGCGGCATGCTTCCCTCAGCCATGCGGCGACCAAAAGTATGGCGCAGTTGATGACAACTGACCTCTATGCCTGCCTGGCGAGCGTAGTGGGTCAGCCGATCCTGGATCCCACGCTCACTGAAACCACTCCGGCGACGTGTGATAAACAGCGCGTCGCTCTCTGTCTCAGGTCGCTGGGCCAACCAAGTTACCACTTCCCGAGCCAAAGCGAAGGTCAGAGGCACCACGCGCTCTTTCTGTCCCTTGCCGCGCACTCGCAATCGAGGGCCCGCCCCGAGGCTGTTCGCTGGGATGATATCAGACATCCGCAAGGCGGCCACTTCGCCCACCCGCAGCCCTGCCCAACACATCAGGGCGAAAATGAGACGGTCGCGAGGGTGACTGATGCAGGCGAAGAGCTGCTCAACACCGGCCTCACTCACGTCACGAGGCAGCGTCTTCCCTTCCTTGACCCGGTGCTGTCGCCATACAACGGGATTGGCCCAGGTGCTATCATCGGCGTCGCTGGCCAGGAACTCAATGAAGCAACGCAAACAAGCCAACCGACGATTGACTGTAGCTGCAGAGAGCCCCCGCGCGAGTTGGTCCTCGACAAAGCCAGAGACATCCTGCCGCGACACATCCCGCGGAGGCTTGTCTACAAAGCGTTGGAACACCCGCAGG
>JAUVSX010000174.1 GCA_030596915.1 Chloroflexota bacterium
AAACGGGGGTCGCAGCACCAGAGGCGCCTCCGCCTCGATGATTTCGACGTCCACCTGCCCATCGGCCACCAAACCCCGCCACTGCTTGGCCCCGCCACGCCGCACCGCGGCTCCGCCCGCCCGCTCCGGGTCCAGACCGACAGGGGGACTGGTCCTCGGCGCGAAGGTCGGTGCATCCAGCAACACGACACTTGCGCCAATCCCACGACCCCGAAGACGCAAGAGCTCGGAAACCCAGGCCGGGTCCATGGAGGGCGTCACTACCAGGGCAGTAGCGCCGGGGGGCAACACCCGAGATGTCTCCTCCAGAACCTCGGCAAGAGGGCGGACCGCCTCGGCCCGGGCCCTCGCTAGCACGTGGAGCAGTTTCCACAGATGCGCACGCCCTCGACCGGGCACCACCAGTTGACGGTCAGGCCCGTATACCACAAGCCCCACGGCACGCTTCGCGTCGAGCATAAGCGCGGCAGCCGATCCGGCGACGACAACACCCATCTCGTCCGTGGATCGTCCGTCGCTGCCTACTTGAACATCGCTGCTCAGATCGAGTACGACCCAGACATCGCCCCCAGTCTCCTGATCGAACTCCTTGGTGTAGAGCTGCGCACGGCGAGCCGTCGTCGGCCAGTGAATATGGTGCCGCGGATCCCCGGGAACGTATGCGCGCACACCCCCAACGGTGACAGTCGGGTCCCAGGAACGGTAGCTGACATGCGCACGACCTCCGGTGGCGCCCCTGGGCAGAGAGAACGGGAGCTGCTGGGCAATCGGCGGATAGACCAGGACACTCTCGACAGACCGGTGCGAATGCACGACAGCGAATATGCCAAACGGATCGCGTGTCACGGCCTCCCACGGCCCCAGATGAAACTCACCCCGGCGCTGACACACGCCGCCGGCAACCCAGCGATAGGTTGCCTGCGCCCCGACCGTCCGGACCGTGCTCGCGTCGTAGCCGGGCACGTCGCTGTGGTCGATCACCTCCACCCACAGTGCTGGCAATAACGAGTCGTTGTTCAGCCAGAACTGCTCCTCGAGCAGGTCCCCCACCTGCACAAGGGGGTAGCGTAGCTTGCGCTGCACCCGTATGCCACGGGCCATTTGCCGTGCCCACGCGGCCGAGATGACCAGGATAGCGGCGAACGCGAGCAGCAGCGTGACCCAGACACGTGATGGAAACAGCCACTCAGCCACGAGGAGCACAAGAATGAGGACTAGTGGGAGCCTCCTGCGCCAGACGAGCGCTTCCTCGTTCTCCCCGCTGCGGACGCGCCATACCACCCACGGGCGGATGACCCGCCGCAACAGCGAGGGCCTGTCCCCGGGCTCGGCCACGAGCGCCACATCTGACGCGAAGGAGCGGGCAGCCACCCGCTCCTGGTCCCGCACCTCGGGCACGACCTCACCGACGGACGTGGTCACGGCGCGCCGTTGGATCCCTTCCTGTGAGTCTGCGCCAACCATGCCTCCTGCTACCGTTCAGCCGAGAGTATCCGCGCCGTCCGCAGTCACGCGTGTCGTGATACCGGCAATCCGTGCAGCCAACGCGTGCGGTAACCATCCAACTATGCGGGTTCCCGCGGCTGCATACTCCTCCCGTTCGATCTGACCCGCACCGTGAATCTCATCGACGAGGCCCCCGAGCTCGTACGGAATCAGCACGTCCACGTGCTTCATTTGCGATTGCACAGATGCTTCCACCACAGACATCAAAGTGCCCAGTCCTTCTCCGGTGATGGCCGAAATCGGGACACCGCCTGGGAAAGTGTCCCGAAGACGGGTCACTCTCTCGCCGTCCTGTAGCAGGTCAACCTTGTTCAGGGCAACCACCGTGGGCCTGTCATCGGCCCCGATGTCCTTCAGCGTTGTCAACACCGCCTCGCCCTGCCCCACGGCCTGGGGGTGCGTCACGTCCACCACGTGCAGCAGGAGGTCCGCTTCGCAGACCTCCTCCAAAGTGGCCCTGAAAGCTGCGACAAGCTCCGTCGGCAACCTCTGGATAAAACCGACAGTATCCGTGAACAGCGCAGCGCCCCCACCCGGAAGCCCCACTCGACGCGTGGTCGGATCCAGAGTCGCGAAGAGCTGATCTGCCACGAATACGTCCGAACCCGAAATAGCGTTGAGCAGAGTGGATTTCCCGGCGTTTGTGTAGCCAACGATAGCGACGGTGGGGGCGCCCATCCGACGCCGTCGTGATCGATATCGGGCACGGTGCGCACGTACACCCTCGAGGTCGCGCTTCAGCCGGACGATTCGCCTGCTGACCACGCGGCGATCCGTCTCAAGCTGTGTCTCGCCCGGACCACGAACGCCGACGCCTCCTGTCGCGCCGCCAGCGCGTCCGCCCGCCTGTCGGGCCAGATGGGTCCACGCCCGGGTCAGTCGCGGCAGGCGGTACTCGTACTGCGCCAACTCCACCTGCAGCGCACCCTCTCGTGTCCTGGCGTGCTGGGCAAAGACATCGAGGATCAGCGCTGTGCGGTCCAGGACCTTCACGTTCTCTCCAAGCGCTTTCTCGAGTTCGCGCTGATGCCGCGGCGAGAGCTCGTCATCGAACAGCACGACGTCGGCGGCCAGATCAGCCACCATCTGCACCACCTCGCTTACCTTCCCCGAACCGATAAACGTAGCGGGATGAGGTCGCTGCCGCCGCTGAACAGCCTGTCCAACCGTCACCAGTCCAGCCGTGCTTGCGAGCTGAGAAAGCTCGACCAGCGACTGCTCGACGGGCCAGTGATTGTCGTCAGCCACGGAAGATCCACCTCGTAACTCAACGCCCACAAGCAGAGCCCGTTCGGTCGGCGGGCCTGTCGGCTCAGGTATTCTCGCTATCGCTCTCCTCCTAGTCGTAAGCTCCGTGACCAAGTATACCACGGCTGGCCCCAAGCCGCCCGCGACTCGGGCTGCAGCCAAAGTTGCGCGTGTCCCGCCCGATCCGTGGGCCGCATCAGGATACTAGCGGTAATACTCCAATTCCCGTTGGCTCAGCCGCACCACCGCGGAGCTGTCAAGTCGCCATCCGTCGGCTGTGCGCACAGTGCTCCACACAACATCCCACAGCGTGGCTATGATGCGGCCCTCCGCGTTGTCTCGTGCGAGCACTTGCGCGGAGACGACAGCGCTGTCGCTGCCGTCTCGGGCCGTTTCGCGCACTGCGCTTGCCTCTACGCCGACAGTCGTGGCGAACCCCACGGCCCAGGCTTCGTAGGGCTGAGCGGACCGCGCCGCATCAGTCAACAGACGGTAGGCGCCCGGCAGGTCGCGCTCGTCGACAGCCTGGTAGAAGGAGATGACCGCGCGTTCCGGAGAGCTTGTGTCGGAGGCGTGGGGGCGACCCAGGTAGAACCACGCGTGCCGATCCCAAGTCCACCCGTAGGTCGCGCCATCCCAGGTATACACAACCTCCCAAACCAGGTCATTGGCGGCCCTATGGCCCACAACCACTTCTTCACCCAATACGCCGTCGCGTTCCTCCAATCGCACACCAGCGTTCCCCTCGAACGACGCTATGAGCACATATGCGCTGCCGTCCCACCCGAACAAGTGGAGAAGAACAATGCTATCACCCGCGTGTCCCCAGATTAGGATCTCGGGCCTGCCGTCCAGGTTCACATCTCGCAGGCCGATGGTACAGACAGCGTGCTCGCCCAACCCATACTTCCCTTGTTGCAGGGGAGCCAAGTCGTGCCAGTTACCGTTGTCGATCACAAACGCCCCTATCCGACGAGGACCCTCCGGGCGCGCGTACACGCCAAGCCACTCAGGCTCGCCATCACCGTCCGTATCGTCCCAGCGCAGGCATAGCGGTTGCACTCCTGCCGCCGCAATCTGATCGCGCCCCGCTGCAATCGCGCTTGAGACTGCATCTCTGTCGACTGTAGGGATTGCCGCAGGCGTGGCCGTCGGCACAGGTGTCCGGCTGGGAACCAGGGTCGCCACCTGCGTGGGACCGGCCGTGGGACTGGCTGGCGAGGTCTGCACGGGTTGGCGCGTCGGTACCGCGGTTGGATGATCCAGCGCCCTGTCGGTGCCCGGCGGCGCGCTGCAGCCGATACCCATCGCCAGCACCAGAACGAAGGCAGTACCCACCGCAGCCCACCGCGGCCCACGCGTCACCGGGCCCGCCTTGAAGCGTGGGCGCCACGCCCTTCGACGCCACTCCGTGTCTTAGCGATCAGCAGTCTTCGCATAACCGTCCGCCGTTGTTCAAGTGTTGGGGTGGTTTGTTGGGGTGTGGTCTTGACTATGCGAACCAAATACGTCATCAGCAAATGTTTCTATGGCGGCCAAGGCGCGATTCGCCTGCGCCCGGCGACGCACCTGCTTCTTCCTTACCTTTGGACCCTCTAGCGGCGGAAGCAAGCCAAACGTAGCCTTCATCGGCTGGAATGTGTCCGGGTCCGCGTGGCTGACGTAGTGATATAGCGAGCCCACCATCGTCTCCCGAGGGGGAACCGCCGCTGGCTGTCCTTGAATGCGTCGTGCGAGGTTCACCCCCGCGACCCACCCGCTCGCAATGCTGCCAACATATCCCTCTATCCCAGTGATCTGGCCGGCGAAGAACAGGTCCGGACGGCCGCGGAATCCACCGCAGGGATCGAGCAGAAGCGGAGACCGGATAAACGTGTTGCGGTGCATTTCTCCCAGACGTACGAATTCCGCGCGCGCCAGGCCGGGTATCAGCCCAAACACGCGCTTCTGCTCACCATACCGCAGGTTAGTTTGGAACCCGACCATATTGTAGGCGGAGCCAAGTATGTTCTCCTGCCGCAACTGGACGACCGCGTACGGTCGTCGCCCTGTCCGCGGGTCGGTCAGCCCCACGGGGCGCAGCGGTCCAAACGCGAGCGCATCGGCCCCTCGCGACGCCAGAACCTCCACGGGCAGGCACCCCTCGAAAAACCTGGCGTCTTGCAGTTCAAAGTCGCGCAGAGGTATGCGGTCGGCAGCCACCAGCGCCTCGACGAAGGTACGGTACTCCACCTCGGACATAGGACAGTTCACGTAGTCCGGACCGCCACGGCCGTACCGCGAAGCCCGAAACGCGACTGACATATCTACGGAGTCGGCGCCTACGATCGGAGCGATTGCGTCGAAGAAGTGGAGATGCTCCTGCCCAGTCAGATGGGTAATCGCATCCGCGAGGGTTCGAGATGTGAGCGGACCCGTGGCTATGATAGCCGGCCCCTCGGGAACAGCTTCGACCTCGCTGCGCACGAGACGGATACCAGGATGCCCCTTCACGTTCTCGGTCACGGCCGCCGCGAATCGGTCTCGATCGACCGCCAGGGCTCCACCGGCGGGCACTCGGCACGCGTCGGCGCAGGCCAGCACCATCGATCCGAGCCGCCGCAATTCCTCCTTCAGCAGGCCTCCCGCGCGATCCGGCTGGTCGGAGCCAAGGCTGTTGGAGCAAACGAGTTCAGCTAGCCTACCAGACAGGTGAGCAGGCGTCATCCTGTGCGGCCGCATCTCGTGCAGCACGACCGGCACGCCCATCTCGGCGGCCTGCCAGGCTGCCTCGCACCCGGCCAAGCCACCTCCAACCACCGTGATCGTCCAACTCCCCGCCGCCATCGCGCCTCCCATCAACTGTACGGCATTCTACCATATGCGCTCCCGATTGACACTTGACATGCGCCGGTGCAGCGCTACCATGGTCAAGCCTTTGTCTGACGATGGCGTATCCGCGGACCGCGCGGCTGCTTTCAGCACCGCGAGCATCACCTATGGCCTTCTTTACGGCCTGACGTTCGCGCTGACCGTGTGGGGCTTCGACGGATGGGCGCTCGCGGCCAGTAACTCGGAATCGGCCGCCCTCAAGCTACTCATCGGGCTGCCTGCGCTCGTGCTATTTGGCTTCGCTGCGGGCTTCGCCCTCCGGAGACGTCCCGGCCCTGTATCTTGGGTGCTCATCTGGATGGTGACGGGCGCACTAAGCGGCCTCCTGATCGGTATCATCCCGCATCTTGGTCAAACCCTTGCGACTTGGGTCTTCGTGCCAGGGCTACGGGGAATCGCTGTCCACTCGGTGCCTGCAGCGCTCTGGACGAGAGCAGTATTCTTTGCAGCACTCACCGCCAGCGCAGGAACCGTTGTTGGCCTTGTGGGTCGTCAGGCTGTTGAGAGGGCATCCCACAAGGCGGCCCCGTCGGGCCGTCTCAAGCTCGGCTCCATGGCTGGCCTATTGGTATGCGTGCCTATGGCGGCGCTACCCGCATTGGCTGGCGACCAACTGATCAATCGGGGACTTCGCGCCGGGCAGCGCGCGGCCGCCCGCGAACTCCGCGACCTGACATCCGATGCGTACGTGCTCCATCGGGTGTCCGGCTGGCCGGAGACCTGGGGCGAGACCATTGATGTGGCTTTTTCCGACGGCTTCGTCATGCGCTGTTCCGTCCGCCAGGAGTTCCTCGTAGACTGCCTGGCGGTTTCGCCGAACTATGGAGCCTGGATGCAGGCGCTGATCGAGGGCGCACGAGGCGACGCCGAGACCGTCGATGCGATCAGCTACGCCGGGGGACTGTCTGTTGGGGACGGCGTGCTCGCGGACCTTGCTCGTAGCACAGGGGGAGTCGGCGATGCATACGAGATTCACCGGCAGGGACAGTACGGTGACTGGGTTGTGATGTCTGCCCGGTTTGACTATGGGGCGGTCCTTACCTGCTACTTCCACTCACACGATCCCGTCGTA
>JAUVSX010000087.1 GCA_030596915.1 Chloroflexota bacterium
AGTGTGATCGATAGTGTACCTCAGGTAATGGACCAGGCCCTGGCAAGCGTTTCGTCGTGCCCGTTCGAGACGTACGAAGAGAGCCTCAATCACTTTGCCCGCGCCGTCTACGCGCTAAGGCTGGAAGGCGGCAGGTGCACGGCGCTGGGGACTCCCGAGGGATGTGGGTTCTATGACCCGGAGGGCCTGTACACCACCGCCCAGCCGCAGACGATCCTCTACCGTGGGACAGAACGGCGACACTCGGCTGTCATCTACAGCAGTTCCGGGGTGGACTTCCTCGATATGATGCTGCATCCCGCCACCGATGGCCAGCCGCTGGTGCTCGAGATCGAAGGCGCTCCGGAGGGCGGCGCCGAGTTCAGCGTGCAGGTGTGGCGTCTCGTCGATGTGGAGTTGGGCGGGAAACCGCGACCCATCTCGGAGCAGGCCGCCGGTCCGGAGGTGGCGGGTACCGCTGGCCCCGGCGGGCGCTTAACCTACACCATCCCGGCGATCGACGTCACGGCGCACAACCGGCTAGGCATCCTCATCACACGCATCGACGCCAACGAGCGCTGGGATCCAATGGGCGCGTACACCGTCCGCATCGGGCCAGGATAACGCCGCCGGATCTCACGCAAAGGCGCAAAGGTGCGCCGTGTACGGCGCCCACAAAGACGCCAAGAAGAGCAGAACTGATCCACAGATTACACAGATTGAAGTGCGATCTGTATGCGACGCGTCGCCCAGCCTCCGCAGGAGGCTTCGCCCTGCCGTCCCGGCAGGACTGAGCCGGAGTGCTTCAGCACCCGGCACAGGAGAACGATCCCTCATCGACGACCCTAGACAATCTCCAATCCGTTCCTGTCCGGCAACTCCGGGTACGGCGGTGTCGGAAGCATCTGGTACCAGTACGCGGCGGAGCAGATGTCGTGCTGGCCCGGCAGAAAGCGCCGTTCGCTGCGCCAGCCCAGCGCCTGAATCGTGACCCGTATGTCTTCCTCGAAGCGGATGGGGTCGACCACGTGCCAGCGATACATCGCGTGGCGGTGAACGGCGCGATAGGTACCATCTGGTCTTAGCACTTGATGCATCCCCAGGAAGGGGGTCGTGTAGGTGACGTACTGCCCGTCAACCTCCCAGTCGTAGGCCCCGCCGAAGTAGTCCTCCGTTCCGGTGCCACAGATGGTGGGGAACTCCCCGTCCCCGTCGATGTAGAACTTGATCTCTCCCTCGCCCCACCAGCGGTCATTGTGGATCTCCCAGCCCATCGATGTACCGACGTACTGCCCCTGCCCCTGGATGCCGTCCAGGATTGTGTAGACCTCTCCATAGGGCAGCGGGTTGGTGCGGCGGAACTGAGTATGGAAGTAAGCCGCGTCCTCCGGCACCTCGGTGAGTGTATAATTGACCTGATAGTAGCAGGTCCCCACGTGCGTCGGGTGCCGGTTCTCCAGCGTGATGCGACAACGCCTTCTGAAAGGCATCTCCCAGAAGCAATTGTGCCCCCTTGTGGGGTTGACCGAAACAGGCAACGAATTGACCGGCGTGAACGGCCCCCGCGTCAGGTGCTGCAGGTCCTGCATTGCCCAGGGCGTGGCATAGAAGTCGGGCAGCGGGCACTCGACCGACGGTTGAGCCTGGTCATCCCAGTAGATGCGGAGAATGAAGTCCCGGCTGACAATGCTGCCGGTGATCCACATGCTCTGGACAGCTCCCGGCCCCTCGACGTCGGCCAGGAGGTACGTCTCCCCCGGTTGAATGCGGACAAAGGGTCGGCACTTCCAGCCCCGGCCGAGCTCCCGAGCAGGCCCACCCGGTTCTGGGTCAGCTCTGCCTCCCTTACCCTTCTCGCCGGTCGGGTTCTCCGCCGAGACCGAGCGCGTCTTGGCCCTCGAGACACGCCACAGGTTTCCCAGATTGGAGCCAAGTCCGTTGAACTCCTTCATATGCCACCTCCGTGGTTGGACAGAATCTACCGGTGTTGCGCCAGATCAGAGTCCTGCCCCAGCAAGGTCGTCGGCTTCTAGGTCTTCTTCGTCGCCTGATGTCCCGATTTCCTGAAGTGCCGCAGCAAAGCCTCCCACTGCACCGGATCGTTGATCGTGTCGCCTCGTTCGCGCAGGATCTCCTCCAACGGGTCGGGGATGCAATGGCCCTTCATCCGCTGTTCCTGGATCCAGTCCTCCATATACGTGCTGCACTGGGCCACGATCTCAGGATGCTCGTCCCGGATGTTGCTCGTCTGGTAGGGATCCTCGACCATGTCGTAGAGCTCCACGGGCTCGAAGGGGTAGCCGTAGTTGTCGTAGCTGCGTATCATGAGGTGGGTCCGGGTCCGCACGGCGCGCTGTACCGCGTACAGGCCGTGATCCCAGACCAGGTACTCCCGATCGAGTCCCACGCCGCCCGCCAGGTTCTCCCTGAAGGATGCCCCATCCCAATCCTCGGGGACAGGCATATCCAGCAGATCGCAAAGCGTCGGTCCCAGGTCCACATTGTAGAGTAGGGTGTCGGATACCGCGCCGGCCTTCGCGGCCCCAGGCCAGCGGACGATGAGCGGAATGTGATGAATACACTCGTCGGCGCACACGTGATCGGAGTAGATGCCGTGCTCCCCAAATGCGTCCCCGTGATCGCCGCTGATGATGATCGCCACGTCGTCCATCACGCCTTGCCGGTCCAATTCCTCCATCACCAGGCCCAGGTAGTGGTCCACGTAGGCGATCGACGCGTCGTACCCTGTGACCATATGCTCGAAGTCCTCCCGAGACGAGACAGATCCGGGCATCAGGGGGTAGGGGCTGACGCCCCCAGCGAACTGCCAGTTTGCCGTGAACGGACCTTCGATGCTCTGCTGGGCCGCGATGGCCGCCTCATCGGGCCATTCCTGCGCCACCGGCATCCCATCGAAGCGGTCGCCCCAGGATGCATCCATCTTGTAGACACGGTGGACATCCCAGTAGTTGATGTGGAGGAGATAGTCCTCACGAGTCGCGTTCGTCTTGAGCCAGCGCATCACTGGCTCATTCGCCTCCTCGGCCGTCTCGTACCCACCCTTGAGGTTGGGCGTGTGGAACTCTGTCCACCCCCGCATGAACCACATGGCGTTGTGCCGGTCCGCGAAGTTCGAGATACTGATCGTGTCGTAGCCGTGCTTGCGCATCTGTCGCGTCAGGCACTCGTTCTCCGGCTCCGGGCCGCCGTAGTGCCGAGTCCTCATATAGAACTGGGCCCCCATGCCGTGGTTGGAGCAAACCCCATTGCGGATACCGAACCGCCCCGAGGACCACGCCGTCCTGGAGGGCAGACAGGGTGAGCTGCAGCAGTAGTAGTGCTCGAACCGGGTGCCTTCGGCCGCGATGGCGTCGATGTTGGGGGATGTTGGCCTTTCGTAGCCATAGCATCCCAGGTGATCGGGCCTCAAGCAGTCGATGTCGAAGGTGATGATTCGCATCTCTCAAGATTCTCCTGTGGACTGTGCGCAACTTGCGCCCGCCCTCCCACGTGCACCCCGCAATGCCTCTGACGCCTCGAGCCAGCCAGCGGACTGCCGGGTTGATAGTATACACTCCCCCCGCCCTCGATCGCAAACGGTCGCTGTGCGGTACGGAAACCGCGGCTAAATAGCACTGCGGGAAAGGTGGCTTAGAGCAATGGGCGGACCCCCTTCCGCAGAACGGAGTACCGTTCTGCCAACGCGCCGCCCCGGCGCGCCGCGGCTCCTGCCGCGCCCTCTTCGTGGGGGAAGGGGCCGGTTGCTGCGCAATCGGTTGGGGATGAGAGGTCGTACATGGCACTGTGGGAAGGTGGCTCGGACAAACCAAGGATGCAGCGTTCAGAGCACCAGCTCAACCCGTCGTCCCCGACGGCGTCGTCCGCGACGGGCCTCTTCGCAAGGCAGCGCCGCACGCGAACGCGGGGCCGACCCATCTCGGCCCCGCGCAACGTCGTCCCTGTCTTGCCTGTGGATGGCGCATTCCGCACCCTGGCTCACTTCAGTTGCCGTATCACCATCATCACCTTGCCCTGCACCTCGACCAGGCTAGGATCATCCAGGTAGATCGGCTTCATCGTGGGGTTGGCCGGCTGGAGCCGCACGCGCCCATTGCTCTCCTGGTAGAAGTGCTTGAGCGTCACCTCCTCCCGCTCCCTCAACCACACCGCTGCCATTTCCCCGTTCTCGACCCGCTGCTGGTGACGCATAACGACAATATCGCCATCGTGCACGAGCGCGTCGATCATCGAATTCCCCTCCACCTGCAGCGCGTACAGCCCCTCCGGATCTCCCAGGAGGTCACGAGTCAGCTCAATGGTCTCATCACCCATCAGGGGGAAGTCACTCGCCGGCACCGGCATTGGCTCTCCCGCCACGATGCGACCTAGCAGCGGCAGGCGCACGATGTCGTCGGATACCGATGCCGACACCGGGCGACCTGGCCGGTGCGTGAGTCGCAGCCCGCGCGACACGTCCGGTTGCCGGGTGATGTAGCCGCCCTGCTCCAGGCGCCGCAGGTTGTAGCTCACGACAGAGGTCGAGCTGATTCCCGCCGCAGCGCCAATCTCACGGATCGAGGGCGGGTAGCCATTCTCCTCGACGTAGTCGCCGAGAAACGCGAGTATCTTCTGTTGCCTTTCCGAAAGACGCCGTGTCATCTCCAACCCCCTCGGTCGATCCAACAGACCCGACCAGTAAGATCAACCTCATTATAGCAGAACATCCGTTCTATGTCAAGCTGTTCACTGTATGCTCCGAGCGGACCGGCGTCCCGGCCTGAGCACATGAAAGGTGCCCCGTAGCCCGAAGGCCACCCAGCAGTTTCGGCCAGCCGAGAGCCCTCCCCCGGGCGCAAGGGCCACGTGCGCAAGACCCTCGCCTCGTCAAGATGGCGCCGAAATCGTGGCCCGGCAGCTATTCTCCAGCGCCGATGCAGGAGGGCTCCTCTAGCCAACCTCCAGCCGCGCCATTCGTCGCTCCCGCTCCCAAGCCGGGGGTTCCGCCAGCTCCTTCTCGACGAGCACGGCCCGCAGATCGTACACCTGATCTCGCAGCAGCGCTGCCTTCTCGAACGCCAGTTCATCCGCTGCGGCCTTCATCTGTCGCTCTAGCTCGCGAATCAGGCGGCTGAGTTCCTTGGCCGGCAGTTGCTCGGTGGTGTGCGCGCGCTCCTCGACAGTCTCTGCATAGCTGCGCAGCCGGTCAGTAAGATCGCGCACCTCCTTGACGATCGTGGCCGGGCTGATGCCGTGACGCTCGTTGTACGCCCGCTGGATCAGCTGCCGCCGCTCCGTCTCGTCGATCGCCCGCCGCATGGAGTTGGTGATGCGATCGGCGTACATGATCACACTTCCGTTCACGTGGCGCGCGGCCCGGCCCACCGTCTGGATGAGCGCCGTATCGGAGCGCAGGAAGCCCTCTTTGTCAGCATCAAGGATCGCCACAAGGCTGACCTCCGGCAAGTCCAGCCCCTCACGCAACAGGTTGATGCCTACAACCACGTCGTATTTCCCAAGCCGCAAGTCTCGCAGGATCTCGACACGCTCCAGCGTCTGGACTTCGCTATGGAGGTAGTGCACCTTGATATTCAGCTCTCGCAGGTAGTCGGCCAGATCCTCGGCCATACGCTTCGTCAGCGTCGTGACGAGCACGCGCTCGCCTCGAGCCACGCGCTCGTTGATCTGCCCCACCAGGTCGTCCACCTGCCCCTTGATAGGCTTGACCGTGATCGTCGGATCTACGATACCCGTGGGGCGGATGACCTGCTGGACGACCTGCTGGCTCTTCTTCAGCTCATACGAACTGGGCGTGGCAGAGGTGTAGAGCACCCAGTTGCCGCGCGCCTCGAACTCATCGAAAGTCAGGGGACGGTTGTCGAGCGCCGAGGGCAGCCGAAAGCCGTAGTCGACCAGGACCGTCTTGCGGCTCCGGTCGCCGTGAAACATCCCACGCACCTGGGGAAGCGCCATGTGCGATTCGTCGACGACGAGCAGATAGTCCGCAGGGAAGTAGTCCATCAACGTCCACGGCGGCGCGCCCGCCGGCCGTTGCTCGAGGTGGCGGGAGTAGTTCTCGATGCCAGAGCAGTAGCCAATCTCAGTGATCATCTCCAGGTCGTACTGGGTGCGCTGCTCCAGTCGCTGCGCCTCGAGGAGCTTCTCCTTGCTTCTCAGATACTCCAGCCGTTCCGCCAACTCGGCCTTGATATCCACGATGGCTGGCTCCAGCTTGTCCTCTGGAGTGACGAAAAGCCTGGCAGGGAAAACCCTCAACTGGTCCAGGTCCTCCAGGACCTCACCCGTCAGGGGGTCCACCTCGGTGATGCGTTCGATCTGATCGCCCCAGAAGCCGATGCGGTAGGCCAGCTCCCCATAGGCGGGCATGATCTCAAGCGTGTCCCCGCGCACGCGAAACGTCCCCAGCTTGAGCTCGAAGTCGTTGCGCTCGTAGTAGATGCTCACCAGATGGCGCAGCAGTCCGTTCCGGCGCAGCTCCTGACCCCTGGTCACTTCGACGACGACCTTCCCAAACTCGTGCGGATCGCCGAGCGCATAGATACAGGAAACGGACGCCACGATGATCACATCTTTGCGCTCGAACAGGGACGTGCTGGCTTCCAGGCGAAGCCGCCTGATCTCCTCGTTGATATCGGCGTCCTTCTCGATGTAGAGATCGTGGCGCGGCAGGTAGGCCTCCGGCTGATAGTAGTCGTAGTATGAGACGAAGTACTCAACCGCGTTGTTGGGGAAAAAGTCGCGGTACTCCGCGTAGAGCTGGGCGGCCAGCGTCTTGTTATGGACCAATACCAGCGTGGGCTTCTGGATCTGCTCGATCACCTTGCTAACGACATACGTCTTGCCCGTGCCCGTGGCGCCGAGCAGTGTCTGGTGCTTGTACCCCTTCTCCAGGCCATCGACGAGGGCAGCGATGGCTTGCGGCTGATCGCCGGTGGGCTGGAAGTTCGAGACGAGTTGGAACTCGGGCATTCGCGCTCCCCTATAGAACGTCAGTTCGAGTGCATTATACGGTGGAAGAGGCGAATCAGCGAATCAGCGAGAGAGGACAACCAGCAATCCGGGTTCGTCCCGACGGCTACTGCCGTTGGCGTCGGCCTTCAGCCGCCGAAAGGCTCCCGTGGGGCAAGATTTCCATCCTACTACGAACACAGAGGTGCACCGCGGACGGCGCGTTGCGGAGGGAGGAAAGACGCACAGGCGCGCCTCGGAAGGCGCGGGCGAGGCGTTCGAGCATGGGAGAAGACGCCCCCGGGACGGGGGCTGATCGCGTTTGGGAGGGAGCGCCTCGCGGCCTCGGCGATGGGGAACCGCTGAAGCGGCACCTACGAACACAGGGGCGCACCGCCCGCCCCAATTGCGAGCAGCCCTCGTCCTCGAGGGCGTCGATGATGAGCCGACTTGTCGAGAGCAGCTAATAGGACTGGCAGTCCTCCAGCGTGCCAACGACCAGTTGCATAACATGTTCTCCGACCGGGCCTTCCCCGTGGGCGCTGCCTCCGAAGCACTGCCAGTCCGATCGCCTCCCCTGCCCGCATGTGGCGACGCGGTCGCATATGTGGTAGGATTCCTCCAGCCCACCGGGAGGATGCGAGCGCAGTGCACGCCGCAGCCACCCACGCCCTTGCCGCCGCTATGCAATCACCGCAGTCGCCGCAATCGGCAACACAAGACGTGCCAAGACAGTCCGGGGGACTTGCCAGGTGGCTGGCCTTCGTCATTGTGCTGGCCATCATCGGCCTGATCCTCGGCGTTAGTGGCCTCGCCTACGTGAGCGTGAGCTATGCGAAGCGGTACGCCGGCCTGATCTTCCCCGGCGTCAGCGTCTACGGCACAGACCTGGACGGCCTGAGCGTCGATGAGGCCACAAGCCTTCTCGCGGGCAAGTTGCCCGATCCTGGCGCAACGCCCCTCACTCTGCGCAGTGGCGACCTGAGATGGGCTGGCCAATGGTCGGACCTGGGGCTGCGCTTCGATCCAGCGGCGACCGCTCGCCTGGCCTATCAGGTAGGGCGCGAGGGGACGCCCGAGCAGCAGGTCGTCTCCCAACTACAGGCGCTCATCGTGGGGCACGTGCTCTCGCCTGTACTCCTCCTGCCGGATCCCGTCTTCGCCGCGTCAGTCTTGGAGGAGATGGCCCCGGAGCTGCTCGTGCCTCCGGTCAACGCCGGCCTCATCATCAAGCCCGACCGCATCACGACGACGCCTGCCAGATCGGGCCGGGAGCTCGACGTCGAGGAGACGGTCGCAGTGCTCCATCACGCCTTCGGGTTTGACTCCGAGGGGCTGAGCCTCGAACTGCTGACGCGCCTCATCGAGCCGGCGATCCTCAACCCCGGGCCAGTGCTGGCTCAGGCCGAGGCTATGCTCTCCGAGTCGTTCGTCCTCACCGCTACCGACAGTCTGTTCGACTTCAGCGGGACGTGGTCGATCGCGCCGGAGGAGATCGCTGGATGGCTCGACACGCGCGCGGTGGAGGACGAGGAGGGCGCCAGGCTGGTCTTGACGCTGGACGCCGATGCGTTGCGCAGTTCAGTGGAGAGCTTGAACGGCCAACTGACCGAGGATCAGATCGCGATCGAGGTCGAGGGAACCGCGCCCGTCGTGCGGGCCGCTATCGAGGCCGGCGAGCACCGGGCGACCGCCTCCCTGATCCATCCGTCGCGTATCTACACCGTCCAGTTCGGCGATACGCTGATGTCGATAGCCGCGAAGCACGGCTACCCCGTCTGGCGCCTGGTTCAGGCAAATCCGGAGCTCGACATCGACAGACTGCAGCCGGGCCAAGAAATCACGATTCCGTCCATCGACCTGCTCTTCCCGCTGCCACTGATCAAGGCTAGGCGCATCCTCGTCGACATCTCTGAGCAGCGCCTCTACGCCTACGAGGGAGGGCGCCTGGTCCACGACTTCGTCGCTTCGACGGGGATCAAGTCCTCGCCGACGATCACTGGCACATTCCAGGTGCTGAACAAGGATGAGGAGGCCTACGCCTCGAGCTGGGACCTCTACATGCCCCACTTCATCGGCGTATACGAGTCGGCGCCCGACTTCATCAACGGCATCCACGGACTGCCGACCCTCTCGAGCGGGCGCACGCTCTGGGCCGGCCACCTGGGGCGCCCCGTCTCGTACGGCTGCATCGTCCTTGGCCTCGAGGAGGCGGCGACCATCTACGAGTGGGCCGAACTGGGGACGTTGGTCGAGATACGACAGTAGCGGCCTGCCAGCGGCTGGCAGGTTGGCCCGCCGGCGGCTGGCAGGTTGGCCCGCCAGCGGCTGGCAGGTTGGCCCGCCGGCGGCGCACGCGTGGGCTGGCCACTAGGCCGCCGGC
>JAUVSX010000089.1 GCA_030596915.1 Chloroflexota bacterium
GCCTTCAGCCGCGGTCGCGAGCGCAGGAACCGCTGAAGCGGCCCCTACGAACACACAGGCGCACCGCCGCCCCAATTGCGGCAAGCCCACGTCCTCGTGGGCGTCGGACCCACGTGTGTCACTAGCCAGCGCTGTCCCATGCTCGACCTATTACCCGACTATGTTGTCAAGACTCATCAGCGGTATTGTCCTAGAGGCCGCCAGCATACCTATCAGATGCTCGTAGACGACGCCAGCGCCGGCGTGGAATAGGGCCGTCGGCAAGTACACTGCGTCGCGGCTGCACTGCGTGCTCTGGCCCGCCTTCCGCAGAACGGTACCGCGCCACGCGTGTACCCACGCGCATCGGCGCGCTCGTTCCTGCCAACGCGCCGCCCCGGCGCGCCGCGGCTCCTGCCGCGCCCCCTTCGTGGGGGAAGGGGCCGGTTGCTGCGCAACCGGTTGGGGATGAGGCGTTCAGGGGCCGATGAAACGGCCTTCAGCCGCGGTCGCGAGCGCAGGAACCGCTGAAGCGGCCCCTACGAACACACAGGCGCACCGCCGCCCCAATTGCGGCAAGCCCACGTCCTCGGGGGCGTCGGACCGATGTGTGTCACTGACCAGCGCTGTCCCGTACTCGTCCCATTACCCGATTATGTTGTCAATAACCCATAAGCGGGTACTACGGACACGGAGGCTCTCCCGCCGTCCCGTTCTACGAGCAGCTCGGCTTCTGACTGGTATGCGAACAGGCTGGCTGGTCGTCGCCTTGGCTAGCCGCGGTACCCTGGGATCCGGCGGCGGTTACCGTAGCCTCCGCCGGCGTGCATCGCTACGTCTGCCACTACCCCGAGTCCGATCCACAGCCAGGCCAGACCATAGATCCCGCCAGTCGGTGACCAGACAATCAGGTATGCGAGTGTGGTCCACGGCAGGAATATGATGCCCAGAATTGGCCAGAGGATGCCGCCGAAGGCGTCGGCGAAACGCACCGGGTTGAGCCACCACGCCACGACCACGGCCATACGTGGTCCGAGCAGGATTAGCGCCGTAAAGAAGCAGCACATCCTGTTCTCCTTTCTGACGTTCGTTTACAGGCGAGCGCTCAAACTGTGCGGTTGCCAACCTGCTTGCGGCTATGCCGAGTCGCACAACGTGGGCGCCAGTGCTCTCAGGGCTCTGTTGTGAAGTCGGATTCTTGCTACAGCCCCACGTGTTCTTCCCGGACGCAACCTGACTCAGGCCCGGGGTCCGCATCCGCCATCGAACTTGTGTGATGTTCAGGCGTACCTTCTGGCTCCCCTCCGCCAAGGTGGTGGGTGGGACTAGGCAGTGGGTTCGGCAACAGCTCCTTGAGCCTGCGCCTCTGGGGCATCCCCTGGCGCGCCCTCGTGGCCAGCGGCCTTGATCTTGGCTTCGATTTGCGCCCGCAGCTCCTCACCAGAGGAAGGCGCCAACAACAGTGCTACGACCGCGCCGACGAGGGCTCCGATCAGAGCGCCGACTACCATACCGCCTGCAAACTCCTGTACTGATTTCATGACCGTAACTCCTTTCGCGTGATGTGGTCGAGGCTAGCGTGCCCCGACTGGCAGATTCCTCCGCGTCCCATCCTTTCAGATCGCGGAGTCCTGCAGGCTCAACCCCTTGCCCGCTCGTCCGAAGAGGGACGCGCAGGGAAACAGCGTCGGATTTAGGTAGCCGCTGCGCTTCCCGTTCACCTTCCTCCTACCCCGTGTGAGTTCCATCCCAGCCTGGCGACGAATTCCCTTCTCACTATCAAAAGGGCCAGGGAAACGCCGTCAGACTCAGTATGTACAGTCCCAGCACGGCGACCACTGTCACCTGCAGGACAACGGTCAGAACGGGCATCAGCCTGGGCGACATCGCCCGCAGTTGGCTGTCCACGTGCAGGACTGATGCCAAGGCGCGGTAGCGGCGCAGGCCGACGATCATCATGGAATAGCCCACGATAATGAACACACTGGCCAACACGACGCTCAGCCACGTGGGCCAGTTGCTGCCCAGGACATTCACAATCACCGTCCCGGCGCCGGCGATGGCCAGGCCCGTGCGCAGAACTGCGAAGAACGTGCGTTCGGCGGCCATGTGCGTGCGCTGTTGGGCCATCTGGTTCTGGCTTGGGATCGTCTCTGGGTTCGTCGTCTGCGTCATCGTCATCTCCGAGGCCGACGTTGGGCGATACCGCTCCTCAGCTTCCTGCGTCGTCGAGAGTAGCTGGCCTGGGCGCCGCGGCAGGCTCCTCGGTAGTCAAGACCAGCCTCTCGCCTGTGAGTACCAACCAACTGCGACCGGTATCTTGTGCGGCGTTGGATGCGGAGCTGGCTTGGGTCGCTTCGGTGTCGTCCGGCGTTGACCGTGCGTTCCGGGTATCTACCGTGCTCACGGCGGCATAAGCCAGATCATGCGCGGCCTCGAGGTGCTCGTCGATGTCGGCAGCGACGGCGACCTCATCACCTGCGCGCCGGCCTTGGCCCTTCGTGACTCCTGATGGTTCAGTTCGCAGCCGTTCGACGGTCCGCTTGCGAACAAAGAGAGGTATGTAGGTTGCTATTCGCGCATCCTCAAAGGCAGGGATGACCTCCGCAACTTCCCGGCATATGGCTCGCCGGCTGACCGCGCCCCCCAGGTCATTCCAGATCTGCTCAATAACAGGCGCGACGTCCCAGCCAGGATCGCCGCTGGCCGTTGCGCCGGAGTCGATCGTCCGCTGGCTATCGTTCATTCAGCAACGCCTGCGCAATCTCAGCCCGCAGGGAGGGAGAAGCCCCTTCACACTTACGCGCCATACTTACCCCTGCGCAAACGTTGCGCTGTCATGAGCTCGATCTCCCTGGCGCCCGAGATGACGAGCTTGGGATCGGGGACAAAATCCAGGTCTGTGTCCCGTTTTTCGTAGGGCACGGCGTTGAGAATGGCCTTCATGCTGTTCAGCCGGGCCGCTTGCTTGTCGTCGGAGCGGACGATGGTCCAGGGCGTCTTGTTGGTATGGGTGTCCCGCAACATCTTGTACTTCATCTCGGTGAATTGATCCCACCGTTCCTGGGCCTGGATGTCCACCTCGCTGAGCTTCCACTGTCGCAGAGGATCATTTGCCCGCCTGGCGAATCTCCTGGCCTGTTCCTCCTTGCTCACACTGAAATAGAGCTTGACCAGGATTGTTCCCTGCCGGACCAGGTCCTTTTCAAAGCCGACGACCCCGCGCATAAACAGCCTGTACGCCACGGCCGAGCAGAAGCCAAAAACCGGCTCGACCATCGCCCGGCCGCACCAACTGCGGTCAAAGAGTACGATCTCGCCGCCGGCGGGAAAGTAGGCCACGTACTTTTGCAGGAACCATTGGCTGCGCTGCTCCTCGGTCGGTCTGCCCAAGGCTACCACGCGGTAGTGTCTGGGATTCATGTAGCGCGCTACCCGTCTGATGGCGCCACCCTTCCCCGCGGCGTCGCGACCCTCAAAGATGATGATCATTCGATCGCCTCGCTCCTCGAGGTGTTGCTGCATCTTGACGAGTTCCGCCTGGTACGGTCGCAACTGCTTCTCGCGGCGATAGCGCTTGACGGCCCTGCGCTCTCCTCTCTTCAGGTGCGCATTCTCATCGGCCAGCCGTTCGCATTCCCGGCGCAGGGCTTCCACTTCTTCCTGCGGGCCATCCAGCGCAGTCATTTCGGGATCTATCTGTGCGTCTTCGATCACCATTTGCCTCCGGGCAGAGACCGCTGCCTGCTACAGATGTCGCCGGATTGAGCTCCGAGGTTGGGCAAGCTTCTTGCCTGAGACCCCGGAGGTCTGATTGTTGGGATCGCAGCGGAGGTAGGGTCTTGTCCACCCCACTCCCAACTGTTCTTGGTGCTGACAAAGTCCACGTCCGCCGCCGCAGCCGGGGTCTCGCCCTTGAACTTGCTCAGGTAATGAGCGACTCTCTGCTAGCCCCGTTTGATCATGTGCCCCAGCACACGGAAAATGGCCTTGAGCTGGTGCATTGCCTGCCCCTGATGCTCGTGGGCTCAGTCTTTCATCGTAGGCTGGAACCGAATGTCCGGGCATTGGGGCAAATGGTCTCAAGCTCCCTTTTCACTCGCGTTGCCGAACTGCACCTCTTTGTAGAATTCCTCTACGGCCTGCTCAATGGTGTGGTAGAAGTGACAGCGATCTATCGTGTCGTGAAGACCATACCGTTTAATCTTATCCCTGACGGGATCTTTGAGCTCGGCAAAGATCAGGTGCCTTCCCGCGGCGTTCAGTTCCTCGTCCAGCTCGACCAATACTTCGGCCGCCGTGGTATCAACGTCGGTTATCGGCTCCGCTGCCACCATCACCCATACCGGCGGTGGCTCCGCTTCTTGGACCATGTCTCGCACGAAGTTACGGAACAGGCTGGCGTTGGCAAAAACGAGCGGCGCATCCCATCGGATCATCAACAGACCTGGTATGAGGGTCGCTTCCGGATATCGTTTCAAGTCGTGGTAGCCGGACACCGCCTCCGGCTTGCCCAGCACGGCCGAGTGCGGGCGCCAAGTCCTCACAAAGATCTGGATGATAGAGAGGCCCACGGCGATGACAATGCCCTCCAACACCCCCACCAGCGCCACCCCCAGGAGACAGACCGCGGCCACGGCAAACTCGCCTTTGTGGACCTCCCACAGCCATCGCAACTCGGGCACGTCCAGAAGGCCCGACGCAGCCACGATGATCACGGCGGCCAATACCGGCATCGGCAGGTTGCGCACCAATCCGGGTGCAAACAGCAGCATAACGAGCACAAGCGCCGCCGCAAGGACTCCCGTGAGCTGGGACTTGGCGCCGACTTGATCGGCAACCGCGGTGCGTGAACTGCTGGTGCTCACCGGGAAGCCTCGGAAGAATGCGGACGCGAGATTGGCCGCGCCAATGCCGAACAGCTCCTGGTTGCTGTCCACCTCCAGTCCGCGCCGGGCCGCAAACCCAGAGGAGACGGAAATTGTATCCCCGATGGCCACCAGCGTGATGCCCAGGGCGCCCACCAGAAGCAGGGGCAGGTCTGAGGTTCTTACCGCCGGAAACGATGGCATCGGGAAACCCTGTGGCAGGACACCGATGGTATCGACGCCTTTGGCCGCGAGATCGAATATCGTGGAAATGGCAATAGTGACGACAACCGCCACGAGGATGCCTGGGACACGCGGCGCCCATTTGCGCAACCCGAAGACAATGATCAACGCCAACGCGCCCACACTGAGCGCGTACACGTTGGTCTCACCAAGATTGCGCACGAATGCCCCAGCTTCCGCGATGAGGCCATCCGCATCCACAGAATAGCCGAGCAGTTTGGGCAATTGCCCAACGAAGATGGTGATGGCCAGACCCGCCATATAGCCTACCCGCACCGGCTTCGAGAGCAGATCGGAGACAAAGCCCAGCTTGCCGATGCCCGCCCCGACGCAGATCAGGCCAACGATGATGGCCAGCATGCCGGCCAGGGCGACGGCGTATTCGGGGTTGCCTGCGGCCATCGGGAGAACCACAGCGGCGATCATAGGCCCCAACGAAGAATCCGGGCCGAGCACGAGGTAAGGAGATGGACCAAAGACGGCATATGCCACCAGGCACATGACCGTCGTGTACAGCCCCGTGATGGCAGGTAGACCGGCTAGTTCTGCGTATGCCATGCCCTGTGGAATCAGCAGGGCACAGAGCACCACCGCCGCCATCACGTCGCGCGGCAGCCACGCCCGATCATAATGGCGCAGTGCGCGCAACCCGGGGACCCACTTTTCGACGCGACCTGGATGGGACAGCCTTGTCGCTTGGATCGGTGCCTCACTCATCGCCTACGTCCTAGAAACTGAAACAATCTGAGATTCCGAAAACCTGACAGGTTTCCACTGCATTACCGTAGCCAAGTGCCGGTCAGGGACCGCCCCCGAGCTTGTCGTGATCACTATGGTTGACATGGTGGCTAATTGGGGCGAAAACAAGGTGTCAGGTCTCCAGCAACGCGGGGGGCTGCCAGTCCGATCTCTCGCTGATTCGCTGACGCGTTCATTCGCTCATTCGCTGAATCGCTGACTCGCTGACTCGCTCGAAAACCTGTCAGGTTTCCACTGCATTCCCGTGGCAAAGCGCTCGGGCTTGTCGAGATCACTATGGTTGACATGGTGGCAAATGGGGCGAAAACAAGGTGAGCGGTTTCCACCGTCTCTCGCACGGGGCGGTCCCGCGCTACCGGCGCGTGCTCTAGCTCAGAGACGCGACTCCGGAGCCTTGTCATCTCGGTGATGAGCCGGTCGATGTCACGGACGATGTCTGACACCTCAATGGGTCCTCTGGCTGCATCCATCTATTGCTCTCCCGCGCGCACTGGTTCCGCAACGCCACCATTATGGCAGTGGCCGGAGCCTCGCGCAATGTTGAGAGGCACAAGCCACACTCTGCAGCCAGCCTAACTGGACACCAGGTGCCTCCGGGGATATACTGACGTTGTCGGGGGCACAAGAGTAGGGACAACGTGTAGAATGGAGGGGCGCGCGCAGGTGGGCCCCGGACCTACAACCGCGCTCGCGGGGCACCTCATCGTGGGCCAGCTAGGCTCCAGATGAGCGCGGCGGAGGTGTGATGTGGACAGCGTACCAACGGTTGTGGAGAAGCGGTTCTGGCTCTCGGCAGAGCGCGTTGACCGTCTGGTCCGTCTGGCACGGGTCCACCAAGTGGGGGAAGACCAGTTGGTTGAGAGAGCGCTCGATATCCTTTTCACTCTCACCGACCTGCTTGACGATCGGTCCGAACATCTGGGCTGGTCCTCGCTATCGGATGCATCCTTGCAGCGCATATGGGACAATGAGAAGGACGCCGCCTACGACGACTGGAGAGAGCTCTATGGCGTACCGGCGCGGTGACGTGGTCTTGGTGCCATTCCCGTTCAGTGACCTCAGCACGACCAAAGTCAGGCCGGCGGTGGTCGTCAGCAGCGCCCTATATCAGTCAACCCAGCCGGATCTTCTGCTGAGCGCTCTCACAGCCCAGGTTGCCTCTGCGACAGGCCCACTCGACTATCATCTCAGTGACTGGCATTCAGCCGGCTTGCGGTTTCCCTCCGCACTGAAGCCAGTGATCGTTACGCTCGATCCATCCCGCGTGGTTCATCGCATCGGCCCTCTGAGCGCAGCCGATCTGGCCGAGGTGGACAGCCGGCTGCGCCGAGCCCTGGCGCTGTAGAGCGGGTTGTATTGGACCCACCCGCCTAGCACCCATCAATGTTCCCCCGCCGCAGCGGCATCATACTGCACCCCACGTCCCTCCCAGGCCGGTTCGGCGTCGGGGACCTGGGCGACGCCATCTGAGCAAAGTTCCAGCGGCACAGATCTTGCCTCGCCTGCCAAAGCTGGGGTTTCTGCTTCTGTTCTCATCACTCCCCGGAGCAACCGAAGCCCTGACATCTGTTGAACATCAACGTCGCGAGCGAGGAGAGTGCTGGGCTGCCTGGAATAGCGGGCACGTGACACCAAGTGTGCTCGTTGCCGTGTGGCTCAGTGAACGCTCGCACAGAGTTGAGAGCGAATCGGGGCGCGACTACGAGCGCAGCGCAGGGGCCGCGCTGTCAGTAGGGGCGCTTCACGACCAGTTCGGGGATTATGCGGAAGTGCCGCTCGTTGTCAGTCGCAAGCTCAAGGTCTTGGGTAATAGCAACAGCCGCACTGAGGGCATCTGCGATGGACAGCCCGTGGCTCCGACTGTAGGACAGCATGAAGCCGTACGCTCTGCTTGAGGCCCTGGGTGTGAGATGGATCAGACCGAACGAGTCGATCAGCCGCTCTGCCTTCCGAGTCTCATCCCTGTCCCGACAGCCAGCAATCAACTCCATCGCTGAGATTACCGAGACATACGTGGGAATACCCGCATCGCGGACTGAGTCCACGTAGTCTGCCGAATCGGGATTCCCTCGGGAGAGGTCCACCAGCACAGTCGTGTCGAGCAGCTTCCCCGTCACCGTCGTGTCCACTGACTCTGGCGCTGTTCCTCAACCCACTGGCGAGATGTCTTCCCGCGCATATCGTCCCGGTCCGCCCACATACCGAAGAACTCCGTCTCTCGCACGGAGCGGTCCCGCGCTACCGGCGCGTGCTCCAACTCAGAGACGCGACTGCGGAGCGTAGTCATCTCGGTGGTCGCCGTATCATTAACACAGACGATGTCTGACACCTCAATGGGTCCTTTGGCTGTATCCATCTATTGCTCTCCCGCGCGCAACTGGTTCCGCTCCTCCACCATTATAGCGGCCAGGGGCGCCGTGCGCAATCTTGAGAAGGCTCAACGCGCACTCTGCTACCAGCCTGGCTTGACCCGCAGCCCAACATCGACTAAGATCGCTGCACCCTGAAGACGACTATGTCCACGTTCCCCCGCCGCAGCGGCATCATACTGCACCCCACGTCCCTCCCAGGCCGGTTCGGCATCGGGGACCTGGGCGATGCCGCGAACCGTTTCGTTGATTTTCTCGCGTCCGCCTGTCAGTGCTACTGGCAGGTCCTGCCCCTGAGCCCGACGGGCTACGCGGACTCCCCGTACCAGAGCCTCTCAGCCTTCGCCGGCAACCCCATGCTCATCAGCCTCGAGCGACTCGTCGACGCGGGACACCTGGCGGCGGCGGACCTGGAGGACGTGCCGCCATTCCCCGACGAGCGCGTGGATTACGGGCCTGTCATCCGGTACAAGACCTGCCTGCTCGACCGCGCTTTCGCCCGCTTCAGAGCCCACACGCTTCCTGACCAAGCCAAGGCCTTCGCGCGGTTCTGCGAGGCTCAGGGTCACTGGCTGAACGACTTTGCCCTATTCATGGCCCTCAAGG
The DNA here is from genome assembly GCA_030596915.1 of Chloroflexota bacterium. Lineage (GTDB taxonomy): Bacteria > Chloroflexota > Anaerolineae > B4-G1 > B4-G1 > JAUVSX01. The sequence goes on from JAUVSX010000089.1 coordinate 8,825, forward strand.
AGGCGCACGGGCTGCACCCCTGGCACGAGTGGGAACAGGAGCTCGTGACCAGGCAGCCCGAAGCATTGGCCGCCCGGCGGGAGGCGCTGGCCGATGCGATTGAGAACCAGAAATATCGCCAGTGGATGTTCTTCGACCAGTGGCTAGCGCTCAAGCGCTACGCCAACGAGCGCGGCATTCGCTTCATCGGCGACATCCCAATATTCGTCTCCCTCGACAGTGCTGACGTCTGGGCCGCCCCGCACCTATTCCACTTCGACGAGCATCTGCGCCCCACGGTCGTCTCGGGCGTCCCCCCCGACTACTTCAGTGCCACGGGGCAGCTCTGGGGCCACCCGCTCTACCGCTGGGACGCGCTGGCTCAGGACGGCTACGCCTGGTGGATCGCCCGCTTTCGAGCGGCTTTCA
>JAUVSX010000398.1 GCA_030596915.1 Chloroflexota bacterium
CCGGCCGGGTTGTAGTTCCACACGATGAGCAGATCACGAGTGGTTGGAATGCGGGCAATCGTGGCGGGCGCCGCCGGCGAGACAAGGGTGCTCGCGGATGGCGCTGACCACGTGTCGCCGCCATCGTCCGAACTTGAGTAGTGCACGTGCCCCAGGAGCATCCTGATGATCATCAAGACGTTGCCGTCTTGCAGCTCGACGAGGCCGGGCTCCTGGGCAGGGGAGTCCTCGAACCCAGCGTCACCGGATCCCGCCCGCCAACTCCTGCCGTCATCGTCTGACAAGTAGCAGAAGACCCGGGAGGGGGCGCCCGTCTCGATGTCAGTGGTTAGCGCAACTGGGGCCAGAAGGCGCCCGCTCGAGAGCTGAATCGGGCGCGCGTTGTTCATCACGTGGTAACCAGATCTGGTCGAAACCCGCCAGGTCTCGGACCAGGTCTCGGCTTCGTCGTCCGACCGGCGCACCCACACCTGACAGTCAGAGATAGCGTTCTTCACCAGGTAGAAGAGAAGGATCGCTCCCGCGTCGAGCCGCAGGAACGAGACGGACATCACGTTTCTGCCGCCCACGTTCCCCTGGAGCACGGCCTTCGCTCCCCACGTATCGCCGCCATCCTCGGATACTTTCGCGCTGATGCGGGCGGCGGCGTGGTCGTCGTATCCGCCGTAGAACTCGGTCCAGCCGAGCAGCAGCCTGCCATCAACGAGCTCGACGACGTCCCCCTCCGAGTTCCGCGGGTAGGCCGCGCTGTGAGGACAGACTACTTGGTCGATCACGTCACCCTCCACCCAGGTCCATCCTTCAAGAAACACCGCGCCGGGCCAGACGGGGACTGCTAGTGCTCGTCCGCTTGCAGGCGCACCCCTGTCGGGGCGTCCCGCCTGGCCTCGCGCCTCACAACCACCTCGTGCAGCACTAGCATTGCCATCGAACTGATCACCATGAATGGCCCGATAATCTCCAGGCCCCGCCGTTCAGCAAAATAGCCCGCCAGCGCTGGCAAGATACCCACGCCGATGTACCCGGACGCTGTCTGGAACCCAATCGCGTTGGCTGTGTGACGGGCTCCCCCTCGGCGCGGTGTGATCAACTGCAGCAGAGGCAGCACGGGCGCGATGGCGAAGCCAATCAGCGCCAAACCCAGGAAGCCCACCGTCTCGGCAGATCGCACCCACAGGAGAGCGGTACCAAGGACCACAGCCAGCATACCCACGCGCAACGAGAACACAACGCTGAGTCGCGACCCGGCGATCCCGTACAGTATCCTGCTGAGGGTCAGTGAACCCCAGTAGACGGAGATCAAGAGCCGGGCAACACCGAGATCCACACCTCTAACCTCGGTGAACAGAGTGTAGGGCCACTGCCCCGCAACAGCTTCCACGCCTGCTGCCAAGAGGAACACTCCGACGCTCAACCAGATGATCGGGAGACGCAGGCTCGACGCCACGCTGGCGCGGCGCGACGGGCTCGCTGCCGCCTCTCGGAAGCCTCGCGCCGGCTCGCGCCATCTCTCGGCGGTCAACCCGAAGCAGATCGCCAGGACGATCTGCGCTACGCCGACGACCGCATATCCCCAGCGCCAAGAATGCCCGGCGACCAGGAGAGACGTCATCAACACGGGACCAATCGTGGCTCCCAACCCAAAGCAGGCGTGGAGCCAGCTCATTAGCCGGGAATCGAAGTTCTCAGCAAAGTAGACGTTCAGAGCCGAGTCGACTCCACCGGCGGCTACCCCGATCAGTGCGCCCGACAGAACAACGAACCACCAGGTCGGGGCCAGCGCGAAGCCCAGCATGCCGGCGGCCGCGAAACTGCTGCTGAGCGCCAGGACCCATCCGGCGCCGAAGCGGGATGTGATCGGACCACTCGCGAAGCTTGAGAGAAGCGAACCCGCCGTCAGAGCGATTAGAACGATGCCGATGTCGTCCAATGAGAGGCCAAACGCCCGCATGGTCGAGGGCCAGGCGACCCCCAGCAGACCACCAGGTATGCCCAGTGCCACGAAGCTCATGTAGGCGATGCCAATGAGCAGCAGGCGTGATCGCGGAATCGTCCGCTCGGGTGCTGGATTCATACCCTGACCACCCCGAAGCCTATCGCCTCGGCGACCGTCTCGAGCGCGCCACTGTGCTCCCCCACGCCTGGCACGGTGTGGTGGGACGGCCCCTGCTGGCGCCAGTCGTCGATGAACTCGTGGAGAGGCTTGGAGACGCGAACGCGACAGTTGGGGTTGCCTATGCTGGGAATCGGGCCGGGGACTGCCTCAGCCAGCGACAATACCATTCTGAATGCGTCCCCCGCGCCAAATTGGGTACGGTTCAGGAGCTTGGTCAGCCCTTGCTGCAAGTCGGAGTCAACGCTCAGGCCGTGGCCAGACTTGCCGTGATGGACCTCGACGTGGGCTAGTCGCGGCCAGCCCGCGGCGACGTCAACGTTGCTCGGGCCGTCGTAGCCGGTCAGGATGAAGCCGTCGTCAATGTCCATCGTGTAGAACTCGGAGATCGTCGCCCCACCTCCAGCAGGTCCAATGCCTTCCACGCCCGCGCCGATCTGAAATCGCCTCTCGTGACACCCGGCCGACTACTCACGCAGGAGCGGGTCAGTCGCCAGGCGGTGAGCCTACACGCGGAGAGGTGTAAACCTGATGCTTGCCGATGCCCCAGATGGCGCGGCCAGCTCCCGTCCTTCGTGATCGTGTCCCACGACCCGGCGCTACGACCAAGGCAGCCGCTAGCGCGTGTCGCGGATTCCGCCGGACGGACCCGCTTGCCCGTCAATCAGCCACACCCGGTAGGGCGCCGGCTCCGACGTCCACCGCGTGGCGCCCGAGACAATCAGTACCGCTCGCCGCGTGTCGTCTCCAAGTACGACCTCAGCCCGATTCTGCCCATCCAGTGCTACGCGGCTAACGCGGACCTCGGGCCCATACTCGACAAGTTGAACAATGTAATCCTGCGCCAGGTCGTTCGAGGAACGAACAAAGCCATCGACCGTCCAGCGGCCATTGCCTCGCTCCCCGCCGTCCGAGAACCCAATCTCGGGAATCGTGATCTCATCAATCAGCCAGCCCGGTTGGGTCAGACCGGGGTCGGTGATGTACCAGAAACGCAGCAGAACCCGCTGACCTGCGAACCGCTTCAGGTCGACGCGCTCTTGCAGCCAGCCGCCACTCTTGCCAGTGTAGCCATATCCGAAGTTGGCCTGGTTCGGGTTCGTGGCCGTAGTGTGCCTACCGCGCAGCGTCTCCCAGGTACGGCCGCTGTCTGTGGAGACCGCCACGTAGCCGTAGTCGAAGTCCTCCTCGATATCGAACCACGTGCGGAATCGCAGCGTCGCTTCGCTCACCTGGGTCAGATCAAGCTGTCGCGTGATACTGCTGCTAAGCATGTTACGCCGGTTCGACCACCAGGATGAGCGGCCTGCGTACGGGTCGGTTTCCGCGACCCGCACCAGTCCCGAGCCCTCGAATGCCACCTTGCGCCCTGCTCGGGGATCGACCTCGATGTAGTCGGCGCCGAACTGGTGAACCCAACCGGTCACCTCTGCGACGTCCCCCAATCTCCCGCTGAGGCTCGGCTCCCATCCCGTGTGGATCTGATACGCATACTGACGACTGGCGACGTCCTCATCGTTCAGCAAGTTTGCCACAACCCAATCCGCGAACACGGCCTCGAAGTCGACATCGTATCCCTGCGCCTTCAGTGCACCGTTCACCCCATCCACGCCGTCGGCCGGCTCGGCGACAAGATCCGCCACGATCCCGAATCCGCCGTAGTGCTCGGCCAGGTAGCTCGTGAACAGCTTGCTCGCGGCGTAGTTCCGCAGTCGATCCGAAGGCTCCTCAGCCCAATTGTTCAACTGCACGTCAGGATCCTGCTGGAAACGCCAGATGCCGAGTACGCTCTGATATCCGTTCACCTCCTCAGCAAGGAGCGAGAGGC
>JAUVSX010000035.1 GCA_030596915.1 Chloroflexota bacterium
CTACACTCTTTCCCGACACGACGCGCGTCCGATCTCATCGCCCGCCCGCAGTACCCGGACCACGTGGGGCGGCGGCTTAGAGGCCTAGGGAAGGGCCTCCTGCAATCGCTGTGTTTGTGGGTTGGGCTCCCTATCGAGGGAGCGACGGTGACCAAGCTCGCCTCGTCCCTGCATGGCGCGGCCTCCAAGGATCCTCCCCCTATCTGGTTTCAGGACCTGTTTCTCCTGCTGGAGCTTCTGAAGGGCAAGAGCCCCGAGGCGATTGAGACGGTCGCGCGGGCGATGCTTCCTGAAGCGGTGGTCAGCCTGATCGAAGGCGGCGCCTTCACCGCCAACGGTCGCCGAATGGCCTACGCGATGAAGGTGTACCACAGCGAGCCAGCCGATCTTTCGCTGCTCGTGATGTTCGCGGAAGCGGAGCGGGTGGGGTACACTCGCTACACGCTGGCGCTTGCGGATGAGGGTGGGGCTGCGTCACTCGCCGAAGCGGAACGGATCAAGAAAGGAATGGATCTCACCAGCCTGACGGTGCCGGTCGTGGAGCGGGCCTTGGCGGCTCCTGGGCGCAAACGCAGCCAGTGTGCCCGAGTGATGCACGAGAAAGGCGGATCGGCGGTCGTCTTCCTCTATCACATGCTGCGCGAGGCGAGCATTCCGCAGATAGATCGGACGCTCTTCGGCGACGAAGTGGAGACCGTCGTGCTCCGGTTCAAGGATCGCATCCGCTTCGTGGAGGAGCGCTCCACCTCACGTTCGGGAGCCGCTATCGCGGGCGCCCTAGCGTCGCATCTCCTGAACGCCAAGGTCAAGTACGTGGACGAAACAGGCTCCTCCACGCAACAGGCGTTGGACAAGCTGCTGACCACACTCGCCAATGATGGCGACGAGCGGCTGCGGCTCGTGGAAATCAACCTGCGCCAGGCGCCGCTGGCGGGGGCTCCGACGCTCATCCTGCGCTGTGATAAGAGTGCATCGCTTGCGGTCACCGTCAGGGCGCTCGAGGCGCGGCAAATCCCGCTGCTGGAGGAGCTGGAGGATGTCGAGCAACTCGGCCTGGCGATGGACCACGTGACAGGGGGCAAGAGACGTCCCTACATCTTCAGGCTTCAGTTTGAGGCTGTCGACGGGTCCTACGTGGTCCGGTACTCCTGCGGACGTGTGCCCAGTCAGCTTCGCACCCAGTTCGAGGTCCACCTGGAAGAACGGTACGATGTCAGAGTTATTCCCGCGGCTTAACTGGAGAGCGACGCGGCGCCTGCTCCGGACCGGCATGCGCGTGCCGGCAGGACCAGGGGTGCAGAGGGAGACCGCTGAGGTTCTGGCGAGTCTGGGTCTGGTCACGCTGGAGTACCGCCGGTACATCCGCTGCGTCCACGCGACCGACGAGGATTACTGGCAGGTAACGGACCGCAATTGCCCGGGCGAGATCGAGATTGACGATGAGGGGCCGTACGATTGCCCGGAGTGCGGCCGCACCATCGACCACCCCACCGTCCACAAGGAGGTTTTCCGTGATCTGACGACCACGGTGCAGCAGGACGGCGTGGCGGAGTACCTCTATCGTGCCCTCCAGGCGGTCGAAACGGTCACCAAGGTGGAGCCACTCGGCTACGTTGCGGTGAGGGTGACGCTATCGGACGGGCGCAGCGTGATGCTTCCGATAGTGGACTACGCGGGGCCAGGTTGGCAGGCGGAAGGGGCGGATGCACGGACGTCGTATCTCTACGTGATTGCATCGCCCGTCAACCGCCCGGCGCCCGAGTACCTCGAGCGAGCGTATCACAAGGAATTGGCCGATATCCTGGCCAACGACAAGGCCTGGCTGGCCAGTGTGCTGGACGCGGTGGCGCGTCCCAGGCGCACGGCTTTCATTGGCTATTCCCCCAGTGACGCAGCATTCGTGGACCGCCTTGCCGAGGATTTGGTGGCCAACGGGGTCGGGGTCTGGCTGGATCGGTGGGAGATCAAGGTGGGCGATTCGATCACCGACCGCATCCGCGAGGGACTCCTGGAGAGCGACTACCTGTTGGTCGTCCTGTCGCCAGACTCTGTGGACTCACTGTGGCTACGTGAAGAGCTCAACGTCGCGGGGATGCGACAACTTGAGTCTCAGCAGGTCGTCGTGCTGCCCGTGCTGTACCGCGACTGCAGGATTCCTCCGCTGCTGCGCGACAAGCAGTACGCCGATTTCAGAGGGGATAGCTACAAGCAGGGGGTTCAAGACCTGTTGGCGGTCCTGGCCCCGTCAGCAGAGGCGGCCCTCCCCACGCCCATATTCTGGGGGCAACGTCCACCGAGAAGTGCATAGATACGAACCGAGCAGACCGTCGACAACGACGCCAGCCTGAGCTGGCTGCTCACCTTCCTGTGCGACCATTACGATGAGGCAGGGCTGAAGGGCCTGGCGTATGATCTAGACATCGTGTACGACGAACTTCCCTCCAGAGGCCGTAGGAGCAAGGCCCGCGACTTGATCAGCTATCTGGTACGGCGCGGTCGCCTCGATGAGTTGGTCAAGCTGCTCAAGGAAGAGCGTCCGGAAGAAACCCGCAAGACCAGCCCGAAGGCGCCCCGCAAACGGCCCCCGGCCAAGTTCTACGCCCTGTTCATTGGTGTCTCTCAATACCACAATCTCCTTCGCCTCTCGAAGGCCACCACGGACGCCCGTGATCTGCACGGCCTTCTGGCCAAGGGCGGGTACGCGGACGCTCAGATGGCATTGATTCTGGATGAAGATGCCACGAAGCCGATCATCAGCCACAGGCTAGACTGGCTTGCCCGGCGCGCGGGGCCCAACGATACCGTATTGATCTTCTTCTCCGGTCACGGTGCTCAACGTATTGGCGGCTTCGAGGCGGGTGAATACCTCTGCCCGGTTGAAGCTGACTGGTACAATCTGAGATCGACGGCCATCTCAAATGACGAGTTCAACGTCGCGCTGCGCGCCATCCGTGCCGGAAGCATGGTCGTCTTTCTGGACGCCTGTCACTCAGGCGGCGTGGGCCAGCCCCGAGATGCGGGCGCGCTCACCAAGTCGGGCCTGTCTGCGGCCGCCTACGCCGATCTGGCCCGGGGCGGCGGCCGAGTCATCATCGCCTCGTGTCAGCCCGGCGAGGTATCCTGGGAACTGCCAGGCATGCGAAACGGCCTCTTCACCCACTACCTGTTGGAGGGCCTGCGGGGAGCCGCGGCCGGGCGCGGAGGCATTGTTCGCGTCACGAACCTTTTCGACTACATCTCTCAGAAAGTGCCGGAGCACAAGGACCAGCACCCGCTGCTCAAGTGCGAGATAGCCACGAACTTTGTCATCACGGTGTCGCAGGAGTGAGGGGGCTGGCGCAAAGAGATCAACATACGAGATGCGACGCTCGTGATGCGGGCGTGCCCGGCGTTCCCAATCCAATAGCTGAGACCGACCCCGGTTGGGCGAACCCAGCCGGGGATTCTTTGACCCACCCCAACGGATGTCGCACAGAGGAGCAACGATGGAAGAAGCCTACAGGGAGCCCACTCCCCCTCAGAGGGCGATGCTCGTGGCCGCCCACCCTGACGATATCGAGTTCGTGATGGCCGGCACCGCGGCCAAATGGCGTCAGGCGGGAACCGAGGTACGGTACGTACTGGTCAGCAGTGGGGGCGCCGGCAGCCGGGATCCAAGTATGACCCGCGCCAAGTTGGCTGGCATCCGCGAGGCGGAACAGCGGGCGGCGGCGCGCGTGGCCGGCGTGGAGGATGTTGTCTTTCTGGGCTACCCGGATGGCGAGATCGAGCTGACTCTTGCCCTGCGCCGTGACCTGGTCCGAGAGATCCGCCGATTCAAGCCCGATGTCGTCATGTGCTTCGATCCGACCAGGCTCTTCTCTGGGGACCGGTACATCAACCACCCCGACCACCGGGCGGTGGGCCCGGCGACCCTCGCCGCCGTGGCGCCAGGGGCCGTCCTGCCCAACATCTTCGCGGAACTGGGAGACGAGGGGCTGGAACCCCACGCTGTCAAGGAAGTCTACGTCGCCACGGGCGAGGAAACGAACACCTGGATTGACATCAGCGGGACGATCGACCTGAAGGTCGAGGCCCTTCGCCAGCACACCAGCCAGTTCCCGGATGGCTGGGACCCAGGCGAGATGTTGCACGAGTGGGCGGCCGAGTCGGGCAAGGAGGCTGGTATGCCGTATTCCGAGAGCTACCGGCGCTTCGTTCTCGTTCGTGAGGAAGAGGAGTAGCCCGGCGCCGCAGTTCCTTCAGGGTTTTGGGCTATCGAGGCCCACGAGGAGCGACTCTAGCTCGCCGTACTCGCTGAAGGCCGCATCAGCCAGCGGCAGGCCATCCTCACGGTTGCTCAACCCAAGGAAGAGCACCGTCCGCATCCCAACCGCCCTCGCGCCGACGAGATCCGTCTCTGGCAGGTCGCCGATGTGGGCGGCCTCCTGCGGGCTCACTCCCAGCGCGCCGACGGTGCGCAGAAACACCGCCGAGACGGGTTTTGTCATCCCAATCTCGTCCGAGAAGGTCAGAATGCGGAAGAGATCCAGGAGGCTATCACGGCGTAGAAACTCGCGGAGAACGCGCCCCGGCGTCAGCCCGACGTCGGAGATGAGGCCCAGCCGAAAGCGCCGCGCGAGCCGCGGAAGGACATCGGCGACGCCCTCGATGAGCACGGGCCCGTCGCTGTGCAGAAGCACTTCCTCGAGTGGCCGGCACAGGTAGTCAAGGGCACCCTCTGGCAGATCCACTTCTAGGAAGGCCAACATCTCGGCTAGCCAGCGGTCGATGGGCAACGAGCGATGCTCCGTTCGCCAGGCCCGATCGACGACTGACCAGGCGTGATCGTAGGCGGCGCGGAGTTCGTGCGTCGTGCGAGGCTGGCGGTGACGTGCCAGGGCCTCCTCTAGCAGGTCGATCCGCTCGTGGTCGCCGTACGCGCCCTCGTAGAGTGTACCCCAGAAGTCAAAGGTAAGAGCCCGCAGCATCTTCGCCTTTCTCGAGGGACCAAGCCCCCTGCGGTCCATCCGCAAATGAGTTGTCGCGCTGTTGCGACACGCGGCGCGTGATGATGCGCGTCGCAGCCGTCGCAAGCCCGACTACCAGCCAGAAGAGCGTCACGGAGTGGTGGAAGTCCAGGTTGAAGAAGTAGTGATCGAAGATGCCCCCCACCAGTGCGCCGAGGATGCCAGCGTGGAGGCCCCACCAGAGCGGCTCCAGCTCCGGGTCGCGCGCCGCCACGCGCCGGTTGCGCCAGAACTGGGTGAAGAACACGACTACGATGACGAGGAAACTCGCCAGGCCAATCAGCCCCACCTGCTCGGCGATGAGGAGGTACACGTTCGATACGCCGATGTAGGTATCAATGTCGGGAGACCCCGCGAAGCCAACGCCGAGCCAAGGGTAGCGCCCGATCAGGATGAAGGCGTCCTTGTACTCACCGAAGCGCATCTGGGTGGCCAGGTCCTCGATGCGGAACCCGGCGACGAAATGCGCGACGAGGGTCTGCGTCTGAGGCAGGATGAGCAGTAGCACCGAGGCGACGAGCAGCAGCACCCACAGTTTGTGATACCGTAGCGTGGCGATAGCTATGAGCGCAGCTCCCAGCCCGACTATCGAGCCGCGGCTGAGCGTAAGCCCGAGGCAGAGGGCCAGAACACCGAGCATAGGGATCAGGTAGCGGCGGCGGATGAGTCGGCGTGGGGCAAAGAGCTGCGGCACGGCTATCGCCAGCGTCATGTTGAGCAGGCTGCCAAGCACGTTGGGGTCCACCGACGTGGAGGTCGCACGCATCGGCAGTTCGGGGTCGTCCCGGATGTAGCGGAGCACCCCCGGCCCGGCGGGATACCCCAGCCGTCCCAGTGCGGAGAGGCCGCGGATGACCAGGTCGTCGGAGTAGTACCTGGCGACGATGTAGAGGCCGAGTCCCAGGAGCGCCGCCGCGAAGGTGCACAGGACCAGCGCACGCACAACACGCTCCAGCCGGCGCGCGTCGCGCACGGTGTTGACCACGAGGAAGAAGAGCGCCAGACTGAGCAGTATCTCGGCGAAGTGGCGCAGGAGATAGGGAGTCACGGAGGCGTGGGCGAGACCGAAGATGAAGGCGCCGACGGAAAGCAGCATGAACACAGCGACGGGCAGGCCGAGCGGCGTTCCGATCAGGTTGTGCTGCGCGCCCGTGGCGATCTGGAGAGTCCACACAAGGAACAGCGCTCCGAGCGCTAGGTCGAGGAAGGTAGGCGTGAACCCAATGTCGATTGGCAAGGAGGCGAAGGGGAGCAGACAGACGATGCCGATCACGCCCCAGTAGGCGACCTCCACATCGCGCAGCATCCATAGCCCGAAACCCAGCGCCAAGAGACCGGCCGCGCCGACGAGGGGACCAAACTCCGCTAGCAGGAAACCCGTAGCCGCCGCGAGCATCACGCACAGCGCGACGGCGGCCAGTGCGCCCACCCAGCGGTGGCGGGATGTGAAGATGCGGTAGACCCAGTCCTGGGATTCCATATGCTACTGATCGCCCGTATGAGGCTGAGACCACGAGCCCAGCGGGACCTGGCCGACGCGGCCGTCCATCGGCAGGAGAGGCGCTTCCCGGAAGCGCTCGTAGGCCACCAGTTCGGCCTGCACGGTGTCGCCTGTGAAGTCGTCGGGGACCGGCAACAGGTGTCGGTCCACCACGTAGCTGCCCCGGATCCATTTCAGCGTCGGGATGGCTCCCAAAGCTGGCTGCCAATCGTGGCGAGCCAGCCAGCGGCCATCGGCATCGATCAGGCGGATGCTGGTCGCGTAATCGTCAGTCAGCGGGCGGAGTCCCACGAGCGAAACTTCAATGACGGCATCGCTGCCCGGGGGAGCGGTCTGAGCTGTAACCCCCACGACTGCCATATCCTCGCCCAGGGGGACGAAGCGTGCGTCTGGCGTGGGCGCCAGCAATGGTATCCACTGCCGCGCCCAGCCCCAGGGTCCGGCGGCGGCCAGCCCGCCGCCACTGCCCTCCAACGCCAGCGTCGGCCTGCCGTCAGCCGAACCGGCCAAGTCGACGACGACAGTCTGGTATGCCCCCGCCGGAATCGGCGGGAGCGTAGTCGTGGCGGGTGCGCCCCCAGGAGCGTGAAGCGTCACGGTATAGTCTTCGTCCGATGGTCCACGCCAGCGCAAATAGACCCGGAGCGCGCCCGGCACGGAGCGATCGTAGTCCACGCCGACGAGTTCCGGTCCACCATCAAAGGGCACAGCCTGGGGGTGAAGCGTGTGTCGGGCCTGGGTGACCGGTTCAAGCTCCAGGCTGGTGAGTACGACAGCGGTCTCCCCACCCGTTGCCGTGAGATCCTCGAAGCCGGCCTCGGTCACGACGTACGCGCCCAGCGTAAGCTGATAGCTTCCGGGCGCAAGGAAAGGATAGACCGGCAGGAACAGCCGCTCGAAGCGCACCTCGCCGGGCTCCGAGTCAGTGTACAAGGCTTGGTCAGCCTGAGCGAGCCGCTCGCCCTGCTCGTTGGCCAGCCGGACGCTGAGAGATGTCGCGGGCGCCAGCGCACCGGTGGTGCGCCAGGCCACAGTAAGCTCCACAGGCCGGCCCGGTCGTGAGGATGAGGGTCGCACGCTGTAGCCGATCACGTGGAGTTCCTCGCCGAAGGTGATATCAAGCGGCGTGATCGGCGCCACTGGCTCCGAGACCGGTCGCTGGCGCATCAGGAAGCCCGCGCCCCACGGCTCGGTCGCGTAGCCGTTGAACTCATAGAAGTGCGTCACCAGCAGCGGGCGCTGGGTCGGCACAGCCTCCACCCGCTTCCGCCACGTGTTCCGGTAGTGCTCGCCGGGTACGTTGTAGACATAGCGAGCCTCTATGTCCGGTCGTACCCCTTCGACCTGTTGCAGATACCACATTGGCGTGACCCAGTGCCAGTCGGACAGGACCAATGACCCACGGGGCGCCTGCTCAAGCAGTGGTCCTACCGTCCGACGGGCGGTGTGGTCAGTCGCAAGTTCGACGAAGCTCGGGCCGTGGGCCCAGCTATTGAGCAGAGCAGCCAGAAGCACCAGGGAGCAAAGGACTGCGAAGGCCGACGCGCGCAGGGGCACGGGCGAACGTCGAAACAGGTCAGATAGGAGGACCGCAGATAGACCGGCCGTTATGGCCACGATGGGGTAGGCCGCCGGCATCAGGTACTCGACCGTCTGAGGCGCACGGTAGGTTATCGTTATGAAGGTGTGTGCGATCAGACTGCCCGCAAGCAGGACGAAGAGCCGCCAATCGCGACGTACCAGGAGGACCAGCCCAATCAGGGCGGCGATGAGCAAGACGATGTTGAATTGGAAGAGAAACAGATCGGGCACGAGGGTCAGGCGATGCGGCAGGTCGGTTGGATTGGCGTAGGCGAACATGTCACCGGCGAAGCCGCGCGCCAGGGCATGGTTGAGAAAGCCTGCCGGCGTATCCAGCGCCGGCGGCGCGAGCGGAGCGTCCATCGCTCCGCGGATCGGGAGGTAGAGGTAAGGAAGCACACCCACGGGGATCGCCAGCGCCAGCCGCCACCAGCGACGAGGCTGGCGGACCAGGCGTGGGTCGGTAGCCACCACGTATCCGACGTAGAAGAGTGTGGCGAAGACAAGGGAGGGGTGGTGGCCCAAGCTGAGGCCCAGGGCCAACCCGAGGAGTAGCAGCGCGCGGTCGGCATCCTGTCGTTCGCTGGCGTCGGCAAAGCGAGCCAGCGCGTACAGCGTGAGTGCAACGAAGAGCGTGGACGGCGTGCGGATATTCGCGATTCTCGCTTGGGCCCAGAAAGTTGTGGCGCCCCCCAGAGCCAGTGCGGCTGCCAGGCCACACGCCAGTGCCTGGGGAGGGCGTGCGCCGAGGCGCCGAGCCCAGATGCGGGTTGCCCGAGCGGTCAGCACCAGCGCGCCCGCAGCCATCACGGCGCTGAAGAGGTTGAGCCGGTATGCGGGCGTGCCAAAGGGCAGCAGGCGGATAAACAGGTGCCCGGCCATCGTGTACAAGGGGAAGCCGGGCGGGTGGGCCACGCCGAGCTGCGTGGCCACGAGCTGGAACTCACCGGCATCCGCGGGCAGCACGTCGGGCGCAGCGGTCGCGACGTAGGTGGCGAGTGCGACGACAAAGATGATCCCGTCGATCGCCAACGTCGCCCATCTGGGCCGAGCACCGTACGTGCGGCTGAGGAGCCAGACCAAGACCGCGACGACGGCCACACTGCCAGCCACCAGGGGTTCGCGTTCTGGCCACAGTACGTAGATCAGGAGCACCCACGAGGACCAGAAGGTGTGTCCCCGGCGTGAGAGCCAGTACCCGAGGGCAAGCCCAGCGAGCGCCGCCAGCAGTCCTATAGCTACGATCAGCGCCGGCGGCCAGGGCCTACGGGCGGCCTCAAGGGCGATGCGGGCGGTAAAGAGCGCTACGGGCACGATTGAGCAGGCGCCCATCACCCGCGACCAGCTACGTCCGGCACCCATATACGCGGATTATACCATCGTGGATATCGCGAGCAAGGGGTAATAGTGGGAGGGGAGGCGCCGATGTGATCTAGTTGGCCTCACCCAGACTCAAAGGGCACGTCGGCCCGGTGGGTAGCCGTCCCTTTGGGTGTCCTCACCTCGTGAGGAGGGCAAGTACCGGCGTAGTCGGGGCGAATTCGCCACCACTCGTTGCACGAACGGGGATCCTGGAAGGTTCCCGTGTCAGCAATCGCCACGATGATCTGAGACCCTCGTGCTGTCCCCAAGGGTTGCCCTGCGTATAGAACGGGCAGATCGTAGGACGTGTTAGGGTACACATAGCGTGGGCCGCCGGGGTCGTCAAGTTGCGCGTACAGTGCCAGCAGGTTTGGATCAGTGCATATGCCGTCTATGTGCAGCGTAAACCCAGGCGGAGCAGAGCTATCCTCGCGCGTGTACCTCAGTGCGATTGAGTCCTGATCTGCGAAAAGGACGAGCACTTCCATGCCGTGGCCGATGTCGTAGCCGGATATGGGGACGAAGAGCGTCTCGCCCGGCGTCGTGCGCAGGCCCAGCGCGGTGACCGGAGGAGCCGCGACGGGATCACCCGGGACGCCGGGATCGGGGGAAGGCGACCACTGCCAATCGTGCACCCGGTAGAAGCCATCGAGGGGTGGCACGCGGTAGGGAGAGAAGAGCGTCGCCAATTGCGGTGGCTCGGTGGGGTCCGTTGACCCGTAGTCGACCAATTCGCGCCTGATGCCCGAATCCGCATTGGGTGTTATCCCTCGCAGGCTCAGGTTCTTGTCCGCGTGCTCCCCCGCCGGACGGACCGGGTTGTCGTGATCGTACTGGTAGGCGAGGCCCGCATCGTATTGATTGGTGGTTGTGATCGGGCAAGCCCTGGCGTACCAGGCCGAGAAGACCGCTGGAAGATGAACCTCGACCGTCGGAGTGAGGTCGAGCGCACGGGCGTGCACACCGCGTGGGCTGGGTGAGGGGAAGGCAACAAGCACAGCCGCCGCGACGGCGACAGCCGTCACGGCGATTGCCAGAAGGGCGGCCGGTGCTCTGCCAGGCTTGCGCAAGTTCCTCGCCGCGCGACCAGAGAACGGCGACTCACGGCCTCCTCAGGGAGGTGGCGGCGGTCGCCGACTGAGGCGGCGAACCTCGTGGGAAAAACGTTCACTCCAGTGACTGTTTGCTACGGGTTCGCTGGAGTTCGTAGTCTCGGGTGCGCCGGGTCAGGAAGTCGAGGGAGAGATCGATCACCTCGCGCGCTTCGTCAGGCGTGGTAGTGCCGATTGTCACCATATCCTGCTCTCGGAGGGTACTCCAAACGAAGGCGAGTCCCACCGGAGGCTGAAGCTTGCCCGCACCGAGCGGCTTGATCGTCATAACCGGCTTCTTGGCGTTGCGAATGATGCGCATCACCCAGTCGACCTCGATCTGCATCAGGAAGCCGACGGCGTTGTAGATCTGGATATACGTCTCGACGTCGGCGCCGGTCTTGTCGGCGATCGTTACCGCCTCGGGCATGTGCGTCGACAGCCCCGGCACCATGCCTCGCTCGCGGATCATCGCTGTGTAGCGGTCGATATCGCGAATGACGTGGTGCATCCGGTCGAGCAAGGCGTCGGTGACACACTGGTGGGGCATGCAGAAGGTCGCTCCCAGAGCCTTGCATGCATCGAACACGCGCTCGGGCTCCAGCTCCGCCGGTCCTCCTGGCAGAATGTTGAAGTGCGGCGTGAGGATGAGGATAGCCTCCTGCCCGGTCCGGTCCTGTGCCACGGCGATTGCATCGCGGAGGATCGGAACCGGCATTCCCATGATCGCGTTGACACCGTGCTCGAAGAACACGGTGAGGACGTCGGCAATTCTCTCGCGCGTCTGGTAGGACTTGATGAACTTGTCCTTGGCAACGCTCGAGTGGGAGTATCCGAGAAACCAGTTGGTGCCGATGAGCAAGCGAGGGAGCGAGATGCCGCCTACGGTTGTCCTGGGGAACTCGTTCATTGGGTCCACTCCTCTTTTTCAGTGAATCGTGCGATGTCGCGTGCCAGCAGCGGATGTCAGCTCTCGCCGATCTTCCGCGTCAAGATTAGCCTGCGGGCCTCACGCCGCCAGCTCTCCGTCTTCGGGAAATCAGCGAAGCTGAGGATCGGATCAAATAGGGTGTGGTCACGACCTACGCCCAGGGTCTGAAGCAGGGCGTAGTCCTGAAGGCTCTCGCTGAATACCTCCCAGCGGAGCGAGTCCACTGGCCCGTCGGGGCCGGGATAGACGAAGAAGGGGTCTCCATATGCCCAGCCGCTTTCCCAAGCCAGGCCATCCTGCACCGTGTACGGGTCGATGAGGTGGCGCGTCTGCCTTTCGTACCAGTAGTTGTAGCCCCAGTGGAGGAAGCCGCGGAACGGCCAGCGGTAGAAGAGGAACCCATGCATCGCGATCTTCGACAGGGGCGTGTCGAGAAGATGGTTGAGGTATTTCCCGCGCGGACCGCAGCAGTAGTAGCACCAACAGGGGATCTCGGCTGCCACGAAGTCGAGAGCCGTCCGGATGCTTGGGATCGGCATGTCCGTCAAGCTCTGGCGAGCAAACTCAATCTCGGTCAGTGCGTCCATCACCGTCATCCACGGGGCTAGTTCCCGCAGCAAGGTCCGCCCATCTCGGTAAGTGTCCAGATCCCCCTCGCCGTGCGGTTCATCGGAGACGTGGAAGAACGAGCGATCGAGTATCTCCTCTTGCTCCAGGAAGCGGTAGAGCTGAGGAAGAACCTGCGACAGGAACGCCCGGTAGGTATCGGAAGTGGCCCCCGTGTCGGGCTGCCAAAGCAGCCTCTCGCCTCTACCTTGGCCCTCGTAGATGCGGATGGCGTGC
>JAUVSX010000226.1 GCA_030596915.1 Chloroflexota bacterium
CCGAGGCCAGCGCGGCCGACCAGATTCTGGCGGGGCTCGGGCTCGGTGGTGCGGCCGTTGCTGGAACGCTCGCGCCCCATCCCAACCCAATCACCTTCCAGGGCATCGCCGCGCCTGTCATCGCCAACGCGCTGAGGTCGGAAATCTCCGATGACGACACGCGAGTTCAGGTTGACCGCACCGACGAAGGACCTCTGATCGTCATCTCGCAGAGTCAGGCATCCGCCCCCTACAACTTCACGCCCGCGTTGACCGTCACACTGCTGCAAGCCTCAGATACCCTGACCGTCACCGTCAGTGAGCTGCGCACGAGCGCGCTGCGCAATAAATGGAGCTCGATCGGCAGCACCGTGCTCGACCAGAGCAGGGAGATGCTCGGCTCGCGGAGACGCCGGGGCGTCGGCAGCCTGCTCGACATGGCCAGCAGCCTGAAGGACGGCGTCGAGGACCTCGTCGACGACATTCAGGATCTGAACCTGCCCAGCCGCGTGTGGGCCGTGATCGACCGGGTCGGGGGGGCCGCCGAGGAAGCGTACCTGGAGGACCTGCGGAAGCTGCGGGCCCGTGAGTGGGAACGCGAGGCGGCTGTTCGAGCGTACACCCACTGCGCCTGGTGCGGCCGCGCGTACGGGGAGGCCGAGGTTCCGCTAGTCGAATGCCCATCGTGTGGCGCGACCCGCGGCGCCCAGCCCGCCTCGCTGGGGTAGGCGAACCTGACCGTGCGATGCAGACCTCCGCGGGATCTGCGATCCCGTTGTGCGTTGCACGTGGTCGGGCAGATCCGCACATTTCGTAGATTGCGCGAATCATCCCATTTCCAGCGTTGCGCACACCCCCTCCCAACCTGCGAGAAGCACGGGGACTTCCGTCTGGGTTCGTAGTAACCGCTTCAGCGGTTCCGCCCGAGTGACAGAACGGCTGAAGCCGTTACTACGAACCCGGAGGCGCGCCATTGCGTTGAGTCTTCTTCCCCGGAACTCACGCCAAGTCGCAAAGCCGCAGAGTCAAAGGCCTCTGCCAACGCGCCGTCCGCGGCGCGCCTTTGCGTTGTATCCTCCGTCCGCGGTGGTTCTTGCGCCCATACCATTCATATGGTACAATGCGGGTGGAAAATCCGAAAATCTTCCCGGGAGACCCGAACGATGACCACAATGACCGTTCAGATCCGTCGCAAGGGAGTCATCACCTTGCCCATCAAACTGCGGCGCCAGTACGGATTGGATGAAGGGGGCGTCTTCACGTTGACGGACCTGGGGGACGGCTCGCTCCTGCTCATCCCGGGGGTCTCGCAGGTGGCCCGCCTGGGAGACCGGGTCGCCCGTCTGATGAAAGAGGCAGACGTAGACGTGGAGATGGTGCTGGAAGCGCTAGATGAAGAGCGAGAGGCCTACTACCGCGAACACTATGCCCAAGCCGAGCCTCTTCATCGACAGTAGCGCCCTCTTCGCGGGCGTGGTCTCATCCAGCGGTGCTGCCCGGGCATTGCTGCTTCTGGCGGAATCACAGCAGATCACAATCACCGTCTCCGAGCAGGTCATCGTGGAGACAGAGCGAGCCGTCGCGCGCAAGGTTCCTCAGGCCCTCCGTTACTTCCGCGAGACCCTTCGCGCGACGCGACTGCACATCGTGCCTGATCCCCCACGCGAGCAGATTGATGCCCACGCCGACATCATCCGCCACCCGGCAGATGTGCCCATCGTCGTCGCCGCTATCAGAGCCGGTGTAGACTATCTCGTCACGCACAACCGCCGGCATTTCCTGGATGATGCCGGCGTGGCGACCAGGTCCGGGTTGAGTATCGGTGCCCCTGGGGAGGCGCTCGCCTGGGTGCGCGCCCACCTCTCGCAGGCGGCGGCCCGCGCATCCGCACCACGTAGCTAACCTTCGGCGCGGTGATGGGACGATCCGCAGATTTCGCAGATCGGTCGACTTCCAGCGCGCCGCCGCCCAAACGCGATCAGCCACCGTCCTCGGGGGCGTCTGTGTCCTCGCGGGCGTCTGCGTTGACGTCCGCCAATCAACCCCAAACGCGATCAGCCACCGTCCTCGGGGGCGTCCGCGTCCTCGCGGGCGTCCGTCTGGGTTCGTAGTAGCCGCTTCAGCGGTTCCGCCCGAGTGACAGAACGGCTCCAGCCCTTGCTACGAACACGGAGGCGCGCTCTGGCCTTGAGGCCGCTTGGATTCAGTCAAACAGCCGGCGCTGGGTGAATAGCTCCGTGGGCGGACTCTCGTCAATCTGGATCGCCCCCCAGGAGTCGATGAGGCCGCCATAGTCTTTCGCCTCCTCAACCCAGCCCTTCCGGTCAGAGATACTGTACAACCGGTATGCCAACTGACGCGCTTCCGCAGCCGTGGCCGCTGGCATCCTCGCCAATAGCCGGGCAGCGACCTCCTCGCCGCCGACATTCAGGCGCCAAATCAGGTGATGGGTAGCCTTCCACACCAGCGGACGCTCATCGACTGTAGGATCCCATCCCCGGTCCAGGTCCGCCCAGCGGCGCAGCCACACCCTGCTCCCTTGGGACCCCAGAACAGCAGCAGCGATCAGGTACTCGACGCTCACACGCCTCATACGAGCGAGCTCGTGGGCCTCCTCGATCGTCCGCACCGTGTAGCTGAACCGGTTGTACCACGCGACAGCGAAACGCGAGGCCGCGTCGAGATACTCCTCCTGCTCGACGAGGAAGACATCGAGTGCACGGTCGATGATGTCGAGCGCTGTGCGAAGCGTGAGGGGACTGCCGTCCGGTTCGAGCACCTCGCTGTAGCGACTGTACACAGCCAAACCTGGGCCGATGCTGCACTGAGCAAGATCGACCGGGGCGATGTTGGCCGATAGCATCTCGTGAAGAGCACCAGGAAGCTCGCGGCGGAGCGCACTGACGAACTCATGGCGCGACGCCTTCGGCGCTCCTGTGGGACGCGGGCGGCAGACCAGGATGGCCGCTGGCGCTGGGACATTGCCCCGCGCCTTCGAGCCTCTCGCACGGTCGGTACGAATCGGCCACGTGCCCAGGACAGTGAAGCCCGTCCGGATCAGACTCTCCAGCATCGTCTCCCAGCCTGTGCTGGTCCGCCGCTCGTCCGGCGCGCCGGCCTCGGCCTCATCAAGGGCACAGAACGTCGTCAGAGGATAGTCCGGGTCGGCGGCGCCGCGGACGAGCGCAAGGGCGCGGTACAAGCCTCGCTCGAAACGCCGAGAGGCCTCGTCGGGTTCGCCGCCGGGCTTGCGTGGTATGGCAACGAGCTCTGCATTTGCCGGCGACAGCGACGTCGACAGATCTTCGGGGTATACGCCTTGAAGGCTTCGTCTCAGCCACCCATAGGCGTAATCGGACGGCCCGGCATAGTCGCTGCTATCATAGTAGGGTGGGTCCGTGGCAAATGCGGCGCGCTGGCTGTAGCCGGACCTGGTGGCATCTCGCCGTACGGCCGTGCCTGGGCGCGACCCGTTCAGAAGCTCCAGAGCGCCGCAAATGTGGTCCAGTTGGCCCAGATAGTTAGCCGGCGAATTGGAGAACGGGTTGGCCTCCGCAAAGTGCCAGGCCATCGCCGTTGACTGACGCGTGAAAACCTGCCGCACGTTCTCGCTCCGGGCATCCCACGAGCAGAGCGTGCTCAAATGGTTGGCAAGCCGGCACAGGCCCAACGCCAGGTACACGCTCACCGCCGCGCCGTACGCTAGAGGCCCCGCACCACCCACGCGCAGCGGCATCACGTTCGCGGGCAAGCCCGAAGCCAGCGCGTCGCTACGGATCTGCTGCCGCACCTCGGCTATGAGGTCGCTCATCGTCGTCAGCGTGATGAGCTGCCGGGGCGTGAACAGGTCGCCGTTGGGGACCAGTCCGGTGACCCGCAACGAGAACTGCGGACCATTGCTAGGATCCCGACCGGCAGGCCTCCACGCTGGGCCTGCCATGGCCGCAACTTCCTCCTGCTCGCGTGACGGCGCAAAATAGTCCCGTCCTTGGCTTCCCTCCGTCGCCATCGCCATCAACTGCACACCCATCCGCCCTGCCAGGCCCTCGTCTGTAAGATACGGGTCACCGGCGACCGCGCCGCACACGAGGCACCTGAAGTGCGCACCGCGACCCACCTTGGGTGGGTCCATCGGCCTGCCATCGCCCCGCCCGATCTCGAAGGACACGGTACGCGCAGACCTGTCGACGCGAGGTACCACCCACGCCCGGCGTCCCTTCCTCTTGCCCAGCCAGTACGAGGAGAGTAGCGGCATCTGAGCGCCACATTCCGGGTTGGGGCACTCGACCGTCCGAGCCCATAGCCAGGCCGTCACCCGCTGCGGTAACCCCCACGCGGGCGGGACGTGCTCCGGGTATAGATACCCAATGCCGTCCCAGACTCGATCGGCCACCCACTTGCCATAGTACCGCACGTCCGCGACCAGGCCCGCCGTGCCCGTCCGCGACGCCTCTGTGAGCTTGTGCGCACGGTCGCGGCGATTCACAGGCAGCCTGCCAATGAACCTGGGCGGAACCTCGATCAACGCCTTGCAGATCAGTACAGCTACGGGGTTAATGTCGCTCGCGTGGGCCTCGAGCCCCAGGCGCTGCGCCTCGAGCAAGAGCGATCCGCCCCCGGCGAACGGGTCTCGAAGCGCGGGTGGTTCGCCGCCGCTCGCCAGACGGATCAGCTCGCGCGCCTTGCCCAGCCCCTCCTCGTCCGTCGTACTCTCCCACTGAACCAGGCGCTCGACGAAATCAAGCAACCGCTGGCGGGGAGTGTCATTCTGCGCCGCGTTCCTGCCACGCGGGAGCCGGCGACAGGCCTCGACAAACCCCCGCGGCGCCCCGCGGCCGTTGGGATCGTCGACGAAGGATGCGAATACCACCGCCCGGCTCGTGGTCAGCGGGCGCCGGGGCCACCAGGGGTGCAGCGCGCTAGGATGACCGTGGCGCACGCTCTTTTCGCGGGCGCTCGCCTCGTTGATAGCCTGGAGAGGCAGGGCGACCTCGATAAGCTTCCTGCGGATGGCCATCAGAACCGGTCCGTTCTCACCGCGCCCCGGTGGTTGGCAGCCTTCGAGACGCGAACCGCGCGCCGTCGTGGCGCCGGTTCAGGCGCTCGCCCCACGCCAGAAAAGGAGCGGGTTGCAGGTGGCGAGCCGTCGCCGCAGCGATACAATGCGACGTCATGCTCTATTGTGAGGTGGCGATAGCGAAGAGGATAGGACGCAAGCGAAACTGGTCCTGACAGTTCCGCCTGCTCGGACTGGCGTTGGCTCTGGGGACGGAGATGAGCCATTGATCAGAAAAAGCCCTAGTCTGAGCGGGGTGAAGCAGCCGGACGACGTGTGCTGCTGTGTCTCGCGTCCGATCCGTGCTGGTCTCCAGTAGCTCAAGGCGCGAATCGAGGCGATGGATTCCCCGGATTCCGTCTATTGTACTACCAACTGCGCGCTTGTGCGAGTCGCACTATGCGAAAGAATCCGGCGCGCGCCCCTTCCTCTGCAACCACGCGCCGTCCTCGGCGCGCCCTCCCCCAGCTTGGGGGAGGCGTCTTCGCAGCCGTGCTGGTCTCATCGTTGCGAGCAGCCCCCGTCTCGGGGGCGTCTCCTCCCGTGCTCGAACTCGCCGTCCGCAGCGCGCCGCACCGAGTTGAACCGTGCACCGCACCTCGAACCGTGCGTCGCACCTGCTCTTGGTGCGTCGCACGTGGGTGAGGGATATCCGCAGATCACGCAGATTAGTCGACTTCTGGCGCTGGACACACCCCCTCCATCGCCCCGTA
>JAUVSX010000097.1 GCA_030596915.1 Chloroflexota bacterium
CCTGCTCCACGGCCCCTGGCTCGTCGCCGCCCGCAGCCACAGCTGCTGCTGCGCCCGCCTCGACCTCCGTCACGTCAGCGCCGTCATCCTCATCTAGGGAGAACTCTGCGTCTACCATCTCTAACTCCTCCCGGGCTGCCTGCGCACAGCGAAGCCCGTGGCAGGACCGACCCGCCTGACCAACGCAACCAGTCTACCCCCCAACGTCCGAGAGCCACTGCCGCGCCTGGCGCGCCCGGTCCTCCCGACCACTCGCCATCATCAGCGGACGCCCGCGGGCATCAATGATCAGCCCTGCGAGACCCCCCGTGACCTCCCTCTCTCCACCTTTGCCTGGCCCACCCATACCCACATCAATGCCCCGCCGCGGGTGCAGGTCCAGCACTGCGCGCTGACGGGCACCGAGAGGCAAGACCTCCAGGTCGCCAAGGCGGACCTCGACGTCCAGGGCAGCACCACCTTCGTACGTGACCCGTGCTTCGAGCACAGTCTCGCCCGCGCGAGCCTTTCCGGCCGGCGCCACGACCGTCGCCAAGTCGACCAGGCCGCCAGTGCTGAGGCACTCCGCCACAGTAAGTGGATCAACGGCGGCGATGCTCCACAAAGGTCCCAGCAGACGATACGCATCCAGCAATAGCTTCGAGATTCCCCTGGGCTGCACCGCATCAAGCACGATTAGCGCGGCCTGTCCAGGTCGCGGCGCGTGAGCGAATACCCCACCGCTGACGACTATGATGTGAGGGGATACCACACGCTCGTCGTCCGGCAGCAAGCTGCCCGGCCGCATCCCCGCGCGAGCGCCCTCAATGGTCTCAAGAATCGCCTCGCGGGCCAGTGCCTGATCCAGATGAAGCGCCAGCGGATCCCCGGGGGTCGAAGCCGGCCGCGCTTCTCTCCGAGCCAACAGCCTCCGCACCTGGTCAGGATGTGCAGCCTCGGGCAACCAGCGCATCAGCGCGTCGATCCCCCGTCGGCGCAGGGTCTGATTGGCCAGGGCGACCCCAACGTCACCGAGAGCTATGGACAGATTGCCGTCGCATCCAGCCGCGGCGGCAGTATGGGCGGCCCCAACATCCACACCAAGCACGGCCTGACCACCATCCTCGAGGTGCGCGATGTAGTCGACCACTCCCCCAAAGGCGGCGGCAGCGGGCCCCATACTGACAGGACCCCACCGCACCAGCGCGTCGATCCCAGGCAGTCGAGCAACCTGCCTCTCGACGTAGAAGGCATCCAGTTCGTGCGCCGCCCCAGCCAGGTTCTCGTCGGCCAAGGTGGGCCGCACGTTGGGGGCGAACCGAAGCCGCGCCCGTCCACCCACGAGCTTCTCAACAGTCTCGCGCAGACTTGCGTTGCCGGCAAAGAGCAGAGCAGGGGTGCGAGACGGCTCGATCATCGAGAGGGAGGACAGCACGGAGTGCAGCATCTGCACCACGGGGGCAGCGCCACCACCGTCCGTCCCGCCGACGAGCAGGATAACGTCTGGCTTCGCGGAACTGATCCGTTGCGCCCAATCCGCCTCCTGCCAGACACCCCCGCTGCCGTCGGCGTCCAGCGAAGCTCTCACGCGCGCATACGTAGTTGTCACGGCGCGTTCGGCGCTGGCAGCGCTCCAATCCTTGCCCAGACCACACACGACTACCTGTAGCGGTCGAGCAGCGCTGATCGTCATTGAGAACAGGTCAACGCCCCGACTACTGCTCACCTCCGGACTAACTAGATCGCCCGCGTCATCGAAGAACTCCCGCCCCGCTATCACAGACACCTGCGTGATCGCGTCGCGCAGACCCAGCGTGACGTCGGCCCAGGGATGATCCAGTGTCGTCGGCGCCTCGCCGAGCGCAACAATACGGCACTGCCCACCCGTCCGGTCAAGAAGAGCAGCCTTGGTCACGACAGACCCGATATCTGCCAGAAGGATCGAACCCCGACGGTGCTCCTCATCAACCACAGTCCTATGCCCCCTCACGCCAGGCCCGTAACGAAGTCGATCAAGTACTGCACGCGGCCGACGAAAACCGACAGCGCTGCACTCACCGCGCCGCCAAAGGCGACACCGAATGCGACTACGAGGAACCAGCGCCCGACATGCGTGACAACGGCTGCCGGCCAGGCGCAGCCGACCGGTCTCTCGCGACGGCGGCGCCCGATATATCCGAAGGCCAGCAGCGTGCACACGGTCCCAGCTACGACCAGCAGGCCATCCAGCCACCCCACAGGAGTGTTGGCCCCCGACGCCGGCGCCGCAGCCCGCGCCGTCGCGCTGACCTGCGGCACAATCGTGCCTAGCACGGCGCCGCTGATCGCCACCGCCGTCCCCGTGCCGACCAGAAAAGCGACGGACACATTGCCGGCGAAGGCGTGCTTTGGGACAACCTTGATCAGCAACAAGACGCCGAGGAGAAGCGGAATAAGGAGTGCGTACTGCTGCCCGAGGAGAAGCGGCACCCCCACTCGCATGATAAGTATCTCCCACGACACGACGCCGAACGCATACCCTGAAACGGCGCCGACGAACAGATGCAGCGCAAGACGGTACGCGGGATTGTCACCCAACAGGTAGCTGAACACCATCAGCGTTAGCACGACGCCAACGATGCCGCCGACGAAGTCCAGGTTGATCCCTCCAAGGGCGCCGATCACATCCGGCCTCCCCGCGAGTCCCGTGCTCCGCCTAGCCCCGAAGCAGCAGCTCCCACGATCACGAGAGCAACGATCGCCAGATTCCCTGCCGCAAGAACCTCCAGGCGGCGAGCGGCCGGCTGATCCATCTCCAACTTGGCGATCCGCTCATAATAGGCTGCGCCGCTTACACCGCTGACCGCGCCCGCCAACTGCCCGGCATCCACACCGAAATAAGGGCTGGTCACCGCCTCAAGCGCGGCGCTGGTGCCCGCGACGATGACCGGCGGGTCCACCATCGCGCGGCTCTGCTCCACCCACCAGCGCAGCGGGCCGGCTCTGGCCGCGAAGACCACAACCAAGTCAGGAGGGTCGTCCGCGTGCAGCATCTGCGCGACGCCGACGGCATCACCGGGGCGGTAGCCAGCTACCGCATACCGTTCGCCTGGGTCCGAATCACGGATGGCGCCAGATGCCACCATCCCCCCCAGGGTCTCACGAAGCAACCCGCGAGCCGCCACCAATCCGTCTGTTCGCGTCGATACGACGGAGATGTCTGCCTCCTGCACGAGGAGCTGCCGCACAACGGGCGCCGCCACCAGGTCGAGCTCGTCCGCCTCAGCCTGCCCGTACTCGAAGGCGACCAGCACCTTGTCTCCACGCCCCACGTGTCGCACGACGTCGTACATCCGGGCGGGCCCAGCGGGGTAGCCAGCAGGCAGGCGCACCGCCACCAGCTTGCCCCAAGCCCCAAGCGGCGCGACGAGAGCCAGGACGACCACCGCCACTAGCACTGCGGGCACAAGCAATCGCATCAAGCGGTCGCTACGGCCAATGAGCGAACGTCGGGACATCACCCGCCGAGGCGTAGATGGCCTGGACGCAAGCTCCTCGATCAGGTGGGCGCGGGCGAGGAGCGTCTCACCCGTCACATCCGCACGCGCCTCGCCCAGTCCAGGCAGCGCGACGGCAGCGGCCGCGGATGGGGACCCACGCACAAGGCTCGCTCCGCGGGAACTCTCAACTGACAACCAGTCCGCTATCGGCTGCCCCGCAAGGTTGGCCTCGGGTCCGTCCCACAAACCATCCAGGCCGGTGCCGCCGACCTCCAGCTCGCTGGCAGCCATTGCACTGCCCCACTGCGGCGCCGGCCCCACTAGCCCCTCCTGAGCGGACACAGGTATCGCGCCTGCGAGCAAGTCGTCCTCAAGGTCCCCGGCCGCGAGCTCATCCGCGAGCAGCGCGAGGCCCGCGTCAACCGCCGCGTCTCGCTCCGCCTGATTGGAGTAGCCACCCCAGGACAGCATAGCCGCAGATGCGCCCGACAGAGCCGCCAATTCATTCAGGTCGTCGGGACCGACATCCGGCGCCAATAGACCAACCTCACCAGGTTCCCCCGCGGGGCCGCCTTCATCGCCCGGCACCGGCATCTCAACATCGGCTGCCGGCCCAACCTCCTCTGGGGACAGGTCGCGCAGCCAAATCGGGAGCTCGGGCTGCTGAAATCCCTCACCCGGCGAAGCGGCCGGCCCCGTCACCTCTGTGTCGTCCCCGCTCGCTGCCAGGAGCTGCGCCAGCCAGTCGCCTTGCGCCGCGCCCTCGGTCGATGGCCCTCCGCGAGGATCGGGATGGCCCACGTCGGGGTTAGAAACCTGGTCCAGCACCGGGCTCTCAGTCGTCAACGCAGGCGCGGCAGCAAGGGAACCGCCAGCAAGCTGCGCGCCGCAGTTAGCGCAGACCGTATCAGCCTGCGCGTTCGGCGTCCCGCAAACCAGACATTCCACCATCGCGCTATCCGTCATGGCCAGTGCCAAGCCCTCTGATCGTTGGGCGCCACCGGCCACCGCCCTCGTCCCCCGGAATCTGGGCGTGGGGGCGCTCGGTGCCCAGAATAACGCGCAGGCCGGTGATCACGGCGCCCAGGGCAGCGCCCAGCAACAACCCACGTGTGCCTGCCATGCCGGGCACGCGGATCAGCCAGTCCCTGAACCCCGCCAGCCAGCCGCTACCTGCGAGCGGCGTGCTGCCCAGAAGGACGATGCAGACGACCACGAGGAAGACGGGAGCCTCGGCTCGCTGTCTTACGCGCAGTATGCGGGCGGCGGCAAGGACCAGCGTGAAGAGCATCAGCGCGACAAGGGCTGCACCTAGGGGCCCAAGCACGTATTCGAAGACCTTGCCCTTGAGATCATCTAGCGGCAGGATCCCCGGCACCCAGCCCGCCAAGGCCGCTAGCAGGAGTACCAGGCTGTACGGCCAGCCCCGCTCCCCGTCCGCGATCCGCCGGCCGTGCACTCTGACGATATTGAGCAGTCCGAGCAGAAGGGCGAATGCGGCAACTATCAGGGCCCAGTCCAAGATAATCGCCCGCGCGTCGCTGAGAGAGCGCACCCACGGTAGGAAATAGCCCCCCAGCGCAAGCAGACCAGTGACGCTCGCCGCCGCAATCGGTAGCCACATTCCGAGGATGCGCTTCATCATCAGCCCCTAGCCACCAGCGAGCGCCCACAAGCTCGCGACCAAGATCGCAGCCACGAGCAGAACTCTCAACACATCCTGGGCCGCCAACCCGATGTACGCCTGCCGGTCCTCGCTCTGCTGAGCCGCGGTCGCATAGAGGGCCTCCCCCGGCGCCAGGCAGTCTGTGACGGGGTAACTCGCACCACTCCCCCGAGACGAAGCGACCGCCACAAACGGCGGCAGACCTCGCCCCACACCCGTATGGGTGCACAGCGTTACCCCGGCGCCGGAGGCGCCAGCCACGACCGTGACCCTCGCCCCCTGCGCTGCGATCACGTTTCCGGCCCCTGCGGCAAAGGCCGTGGGAGAGGGCGCAATGAAGAGCACGTGGTCCGCATTGTAGCGCAACGGGGCGCCCTGGCTCCAGTACGCGCTGCGCAGGGCATCCTGCGCCAGTGGGAGCAGGGTCGGATCTCCAACGGACATCGTCGGAGCCATTCCGTACGCGATGGCAGCACCTGCGACCGCCGATGCGATACGGATCCCGGCGAACGACACCGTTGCGTCCCCCCCAGCTACGCTGCCACTGCCAAGTGCGATGTGGAGGGATCCACCTTCCTCGGCGGCGCGCGCCAGTTCGTCCCGCAGCCCCCCGAATGAGCCAGACACGTCCTCTCGGGCCTCGATCCCTCTCCTGCTACGCGCGATGAGCAGCACAAGCAGGACGACGAAGCTGGTGGCGAGAAGTATCAGCGGCCACGGCCCCTCGGGCATCAGAGCGAGCATCTCCTAGCCGCTCTCCTCGGCCAAGTGCGCCTCAAGCAGATCCAGCAACTCCGGGTGTTCCAGGAGAGCCGCTCCTCGCTCAAGCGTGGCATCGGCCACAATGCCAGTGAGCATCGGCCGTACGGCGATCAATGCTTGGCCGGCCAGCACGCCAAACGCGCGAGCCAGCTCCAGCATGGGCATTGCAGCAAACGAGAGTTGATGCTCTTGGATACGCTTAGCCCAATCCCTCACCCACAGCGGCCGCCCGCCCTCGACGTTCATCTCCGAAGGACCTCCGCAGCTCGAATCGCCGCTCCCGGATCTCCCCGCCCCCATAGCCAACAGGCCGAGGAGTGCTGCCGACTCGCAGCCCTGCCCGGAAAGCCTAGTATAGCATGGTTCGACGTCGGGCAGAAGCCTGGTGATCGTGGGGGTCGCGTGTTGCCGTCGCCGACAGCTACGCCTTGGCCATACTACCGTCCAAGCCAATCTCGCCAGCGATGCCCTGCATCGCCTCAAGCACTATCGCCACGTGCTCCCACTGGTCGACGCCCAACAAGCCCGCGGCATCGGCGACCTCTTGGCGGTCAATGGCCGCAGCGAATGCCCTGTCCTTCCACTTCTTGCGTACCGACTTCATCCGGACGTCCCGGATGTCTTTGGAGGGACGGACGAGCGTCACCGCCACAAGCAAACCTGTCAGCTCATCCACCGCATAGAGGGTCCTGGCCAACGGCGTGTCTCGCGGAACTCCGGTCTCCCCATGAGCAAGGACAGCGTTGACAATCCGCTCAGAGTACCCACGCTCCTGCAAGATGCGCCCTCCCGAGTAGGGGTGCTCGTCCGGAAACTCGTCGTAGTCAAAGTCATGCACCAGGCCGATGGCGCCCCACAGGTCCTCGTCTGCGCCGAAGCGCCGGGCGTAGGCCCGCATGCTGGCCTCAACCGCCAACATATGGCGAATGTGATTCTCAGCACAGCCGTACTCTTCGATCAGAGCCAAGGCCTCTTCGCGCGTGATTGTCTCCTTCACGTCTCCCCTTTCACCGCTAGACTCCCCCCATATCGACGCCAGGCATCTGCGAGCGCACGACCGCCTGGACAGCTTCCGGGCTATCCATATCGAGCGCGGTCTGCGCAATTGCCTCGGCTTGTGACAGGGACAGGGCCCGAAGGATCTGCTTCGCAAGTGGGATGGCCAGTGGAGTCATACTGAACTCATCGAGACCCAGACCAAGAAGGATGGGAATGGCCAGCGGCTCCCCGGCCAGCTCGCCGCACAACCCCACTCTCCTACCGTGATCGTGCGCCACGCGGATGATATCACGCACCAGGCGCAGCACTGCAGGCTGGAACCCGCTCACTAGCGAGGCCACACCAGCATTCGTGCGATCAGCCGCCATCACATACTGACTCAAATCATTCGTGCCGATGGAGAAGAAATCAGCCTCGAGCGCCAGCTTGTCGATGATTAGGGCCGCGGCTGGGACCTCGATCATCACTCCAATCGGACCCACATCCGCTACTGCGCAGCCTTCAGCCACCAGCTCGGCTCGACACTCCTCCAGCAGTGTCCGCGCAGCCCGCAACTCACCGAGAGTCGCTACCAGCGGGAACAGAAGCCGAACATCGTGCCCCACAGATGCCCGCAGTGCCGCCCGAAGCTGGGTCCGGAGCAGCTCGGGCCGTGACAGACCAAGGCGGATCCCGCGCACGCCCAGAAACGGGTTGGACTCGCGGGGCAAGGAGAGGAACGGAGCCCCCTTATCACTCCCGAGGTCGAGTGTTCGCAGCACAACGGGCCTGTCACCGAGCGCATCCAAGATCGCCCGGTAGGCATGGTACTGCTCATCCTCATCCGGCATCCTGGTCCGCCCAAGATAGAGGAACTCGGTGCGCAGTAGCCCGACACCTGCAGCCCCGGCCTCGAGTGCAACTCGCGCCTCGGCTACGCTGCCGATGTTGGCCAGAACCTCGACCCGCCTCCCCTCGCGCGTGACGACTGGTTCGTGGGCGTGGGCGCGCGCCTCCGCCAGTGCACCCCCGATGGTGCCTTGGCGCGCTCGGTACTCGTCGAGAGTGGACTCATCAGGGTCCACGACCAAGGCGCCCTCCCCGCCGTCTAGCACTACCAGCATCCCACTGCGGAGGCCAAGAACATCCGAACCCGCCCCCACGACGGCCGGCAACCCAAGCGCGCGCGCCAGGATCGCCGCGTGAGAAGTCGGCCCGCCCTCGGCCGTGCAGAAGCCGAGCACCAAGGACTTGTCCAGCAGCGCGATGTCCGAAGGGGTCAGATCAGGCGCGATGATCACCGAGGGCTCCGTCAACCCCACGAATGGCGAATCGTCCACGCCAAGCAGCACCCGCACTACGCGAGCGGCCACATCGCGCACATCGGCGGCCCGGCCCCGCAGGTACTCGTCATCGAGGCTGCCCAGCTTCTCGGCATACGCCTCGGTAGTGTCAAGCAGAGCGCACTCGGCGTTCAAGCCACGCCCCTCGATAGCGGAGCGTACGCCCTGTACGAGCTCGGGGTCCTCAAGCATCATTGCCTGGGCATTGAAGATGGCAGCGTGGCCGGCCCCGAAATCATCGCTTACACCCGCGTGAACCGCGGCCAGTTGATCGCGAGCCCCCTCCAACGCCGCCTCAAACCGCGCCCACTCGGCAGCGCGGTCAATCACAACTCTGGGCTCGCACAGCAGGCCGGCCCGACAGCAGCGGTACACCGGTCCAATGGCGATTCCGCGTGATGAGGGCAGGCCACGAAGGGCCCGAACGCCCAACTCGCCGAAGTTGGTCTCGATCAGCCGTGTCAACGAGGCAAGCGCGTCCTCCGCATCCTCGCCCTCAGCCCGAATCGTGATCCGTGATCCACGATCCACGCCGAGGGCCAGAACCCCCAGAATGCTCTTCGCGCTCGCCGCTTGGTCACGCACGACGATCGAGATGTCGCTGGCAAAGCGTTTTGCAGCCTGCACAAGAAGCGCCGCTGGCCTCGCGTGAAGCC
>JAUVSX010000271.1 GCA_030596915.1 Chloroflexota bacterium
CACTTCGGCGTGCCATCGCTGGTTGCGATCAACAAGGCGGATCTGAACGAGGGTCGATCGGAGGAAGTCGCGGCGTTCTGCGCGGCGCAGGGCGTAGCGCTCGTAGGGCGCATCCCCTACGACACGGTTGTCACGGAGGCGATGGTGAACGGGCTGCCAGTGACGGCCTATGCGGATGGCCCGGTGACCGGGGCACTGCAGGCCCTACGGGAACGCGCCCAAGATCACCTGGAGGTGTAGCGAAGGAGGTTATCGTGGACACGAGGAGTCGCGCGAAGGAGAGGACGCTCGGTATTCTGGAGAGAGTCTTTGCCGAGTATGCCGGGCGGGAGTTCGCCGTGCGACTGTGGGATGGCGCCATCTGGCCTGACGGAGGTGGATCGTCCCCGGCCTTCACTCTGGTGCTGAACCACCCCGGCTCGCTGCGCAAGATGTTCCTGCCGCCGTCAGATCTTAACCTGGGGGAAGCCTACATCTATGGCGATTTCGACGTGGAGGGCGATCTGATCGCCGCAATCTCGATGGCCGAGCACCTCCAGAGCCTGGACATAGGAGTGGGCGACAAGCTGGCATTGGCGCGGCAATTGAGGGCCCTGCCCGACGACGACGCCGCGCCACGGGAAGGCCGGCAGGCCGCCCGCGTCAGCGGCGCGCGCCATTCCAGGAAACGGGATCGTCAGGCGATTTCCTATCACTACGACGTCTCCAACGACTTCTATGCCCTGTGGCAGGATAAGCGCATGGTCTACTCCTGCGCCTACTTTGCCGATCCCGGTGAGGACATCGATGCTGCTCAGGAGCGCAAGTTGGACTACACCTGCCGTAAGTTGCGGCTCCAGCCCGGCGAGCGTCTATTGGACGTCGGGTGTGGCTGGGGCGGTCTGGTGATCCACGCCGCGAAGCGTTACGGTGTGGAGGCGCTGGGCATCACTCTCAGCCAGGCGCAGGTGGACCTGGCCCGCGAGCGCATCGCGGAGGCAGGGTTGGCGGACCGCTGCCGGGTGGCGTACATGGACTATCGCGAGGTCGCGCCGGAGCAGCCCTTCGACAAGTTGGTGAGTGTGGGGATGTTCGAGCATGTGGGCGAGGCAAAGATGCGTGTCTATTTCAAGCAAGCTCGGGATCTGCTGCGGCCCCTGGGCCTCTTCCTCAACCACGCCATCGCTCGGCCCGGATGGCTGCCTTCCTCGAAGGACCGCGATACTTTCAGCAACCGCTTCGTCTTCCCCGACAGCGAACTGGTGCCGGTCAGCCTGTCGTCGCGGGTGGCCGAAGAGACCGGCTTCGCGGTGCGCGACGTCGAATCGCTGCGGGAGCACTACGCGCTGACGCTGCGCTGCTGGGTACGGCGCCTGGAGAGCAGGCACGATCAGGCGCTGCGCCACGTAGATGAGGCCACCTACCGGGTCTGGCGGCTTTTTATGTCTGGGTCCGCCCACGGCTTCGAGTCCGGCCGCCTCAATGTCTATCAGACGTTGCTGGTCAAGCCTGGTCCCGGCGGCGAAAGCGGCCTGCCGCTCACCCGCGAGGATCTGTATCTTTCCAGGAGGTAATATGGGCGAGGAAGTGCGCGCACAGGGGGCACCTATGGTTGATCAGGGCACGTTACGTGAGGCGGTTCTTACTCGCCTTGCGACAGTGATAGACCCGGAGACCGGCGTGGACGTGGTGCGTATGCGGCTCATCGAGGATCTGACGGTGGATGAACGGGGTGTCGCGCGGTACAAGTTTCATCCCTCCTCCCCCTTCTGTCCTCTCGCTGTATCGCTCGCCCTTTCCATGCGCGAGGCGGTGAGCGAGGTCCCGGGCGTGACCGGCCAGGAGATTGAGGTCGTCGGATACATCAAGGCGGCGGAATTGAGCGCGATTCTTGGGGAGGTGACAGAGTGATCGCTTTCGGCCCCGTGCCATCCAGGCGGCTCGGGCGCAGTCTGGGGGTTAACAACATCCCGCCGAAGGTCTGTTCCTACTCGTGCGTGTACTGCCAGGTGGGGCGTACGAGGACCATGCGGGCAGAGCGAAGCCCGTTCTACGAGCCAGAGGAGATCCTGCGGGCGATCGAAGACAAGGTCGCGCTGGCGAGAGAGGCGGGCGAATCGATTGACTACCTGTCCTTCGTGCCCGATGGCGAGCCGACGCTGGACTCCAACCTCGGCCGCGAGATCGAGCTGTTGAAACCATTGGGGATCAAGATCGCTGTGATCACCAATAGCTCCCTCATCTGGCGCGAGGACGTGCGGGAGGCGCTGATGGAAGCGGACTGGGTGTCGCTGAAGATCGACTCCGTCCGCGAAGACGCGTGGCGGCGGGTTAGTCGGCCCCACCGGTCGCTGCAGCTTGCGTCGATCCAAGACGGTCTGCGCGCGTTTGCGGAGGACTTCGGCGGGACGCTGGTGACGGAGACGATGCTCGTCGATGGTATCAACGACGGCGACGATGATATCAGGGCACTCGCCAGTTTCATAGCCACCTTGCAGCCGGATGCTGCCTACCTGGCTATCCCCACCAGGCCGCCGGCCGAAGCGTGGGTGCGCGCTCCCAGCGAAGCCTGCATCAACCGGGCTTTTCAGATACTGGGCGATTCAGTGGGCCAGGTGGAGTATCTGATTGGCTATGAGGGCAACGCCTTCGCCTTCACCGGCAACGTGGAGGAGGACCTGCTGAGCATCACGTCGGTACATCCCATGCGGAAGGAAGCGGTGGATGCGTTCCTGCGCCGGGCCGGGGCTGACTGGCCGATCGTTCACGAGTTGATTGTCCAGGAGCAACTCATCGAGACGGAGTATGGGGGGCGTGAGTTCTACGTGAGGAAGCTGCCTGGCCTTGGGCACGCGAGCGGCCATCAGCCCGATCTCGGTGACTAGTCAGAGGAGGCTAGCATGTACAAGACCATACTCGTTCCGTTGGATGGGTCGAAGCGGGCGGAGGCGATACTGCGCCACGTGGAACAACTGGCTCACCGCTACGATGCCAAGGTCGTCTTCCTGCAGGTCGTTGAGCCCACTATTGTCGTCACAGGACCGCAAGTAGGCTATGCAGGGCTCTATCAGCAAAGCTTCCAGCAACGGACAGACACGGCGGCGACCTACCTAGCCGCCCTCCAAGGAGAGTTTCGGGAGAAGGGCATCGCGACACGGGCGTGTGTCACCCACGGCACTGTCGTCGGAGCGATCCTGGACGCCGCGCAGCGCGAGGGAGCAGACCTCGTCGCAATGGCCAGCCACGGCCGGACCGGGCTGGCACGGGTTTTCTACGGCAGCGTGGCGGCCGGCGTGCTGCACCGTATCGATCGGCCTCTGTTGCTCATCCGGTCGCAGGGAGTGGCGTAGAGAAGCTGTTATTTAGGCACCCACGGTTCGCGCCTCTCAAGAGCTTGGGCGCATAGTCGTCGGAAAGGCGTGAACCTGAGGAGAGGAGCGTGTGGAGATGCGTACTCTGCCTGATTGGTTCTGGCCTGTTCTCTCCTTGTTGCTCGTCGTTCTCTGGCTCTGGACGCTGCTGCGGCAGCGTCGGAGAGCGCCAGCGCCCCTCACTTACCCCCCTGAACTGGCGTATCGATCCGCCCAGGTGGAGGACGTCCTGAAAGCAGCCTATGCCCTTGGCGAGGCGGGGGAGGCGTGGGACGGCGCCGAGTTGGCCCGGTCTGTGGGCCTTCCCGAGGCACTGGCTGGGGAAGTGGCCGGGGCGCTGGTGGCTTCCGGCTGGGCTGAGGAGGACGCTCAGGGAAACATCCATCTGACGGAGACGGGCGAGGCGCGCGCCCGAGAACTGATTCGGGCACACCGTCTCTGGGAACGTCACCTGGTGGATCGTGAGCAGATGCCCCTAGAGGCGGTCCACGCGGAAGCTGACCGCCGTGAGCACGAGACGACGCCGGACGAACTGGAGGAACTGGATGTCGGGCTCGGGCACCCGGCCTGGGATCCCCATGGGCACGCCATTCCGGCCCCGGGAAACCAGGTGCCCGTTCCCGTGGCACGCCCCCTGCTGGAGGAAGGGTCGCCAGGAAGCCGGCTGCGCGTCGTCGCCCTGGACGAGGAGCCCGCGTCGCTGCTGGCCCAGTTAGTTGTGATGGGGTTGAGGCCTGGGGTTGACGTCGAGGTCGTGGAGCGGGAGCGCGATCTCGTGAGACTCCGGCTGGACGGGGAAGTCGTCCCGCTGGCTGCCGCCGCTGCTCGTCACGTCTTCGTCGTAGCGGCGCCCGTCCTGCCTGTGCCACTGGGGGAATTGCCAGTTGGTAGTCGAGCACACGTGGTTGAGATCCGAGGAACTGGGAAGCACCAGCGACGTAGGCTGGACATGGGCTTCGTCCCCGGTGCCGAGGTGACGGTGCTGCGTAGGGCGCCCCTGGGTGACCCCATCGAATACCGTATCAAAGGCACCACCGTCGCCATGCGCAGGACGGATGCCGACGAAATCTTGGTGGAAGAAATTCAGAATGGTGAAGCAAGTGGTTGACGATTACTACACATCTCGAAAAGCGAAACTCCTGAAAGACCTCGACAAGACAGCAGAATGCTGGAGAAAGGTCATGGTGTCCTATTTCGGTGATGACTTCAGCGATACCATCGTGGGAGAAACTCGTCAGGAATACGAGGTTCTCATTCCGGAACTGCCGTATGTCGGGGGTCAGAAGGGTTTCTTCCTGGAAGGACTCATCATGTCTGCCGGGGCTTTGGCACTATATCGAGTACTGGAGAGTTATGGTAAGACAGCGGAGGAAGCAGGGAAGATCATTTACGAAGCCGAAGAGGCGCGATATGCTGCGTGGCCCAAGTCATTGCGTCGCATTATTGGGAGAGGACAGTTCATCAAGTATGTTACGAGAATGTGGAGAAGAATGGCTGCGGAATCGCAAGAGCGTCGGTGCGCCGGCTGGGTATTTGCGTTTGTCAAGGGTGACGGTAAGGAATTTGATTATGGCGTTGATATGACGAAATGTGCACTATGTGAATTCTTCCACACCCAGGGTGCGGACGAGTTTACGCCGTATCTCTGCTTACTTGATTTTGTACGGAGCAAAGCACTCGGTATGGGTCTAGTTCGGTCCATGACACTCGCCGGAGGCGCTGAGAAGTGCGACTTTCGGTGGAAAAAAGGTAGGGAAACAGAACAAGGGTGGCCCGCAGAGTGTCTTGAACGGAGTGAAATTGAGGGCACAACGGGGAACGAGGCCGCGAACGGTGTTGAGAGAATAACACATGG